>CALZHV010000092.1 GCA_945787485.1 uncultured Lachnospiraceae bacterium | reverse complement strand
GCAGAAACGAGGTAAGAGCAAGGTCGGTAGAATTTGTTTTCAATTCTTTGAATGAATTGCTTGAAAAATAGAAAAAGTATGCTATAATAATCAGTAGCAAGTAGCAAATGATTATCAAACACATCATTCAAAAACTGAATACAAGCTGGAGTGGCGCAGTTGGTAGCGCAACTGATTCGTAATCAGTAGGCTCGTGGGTTCAAGTCCCATCTCCAGCTCCAAAAAAGAGGTTTGACCAATGTTTTGGTCAAACCTCTTTTTTGATGAATTTTCTTTGATATTGATAAAACTGAAGAGTAGAATATTAAGAAACAGAATTGGGCTAAAATTCGATTAGGCTAAAATTCGGGGGGGTAGCTATTTGCATTTTTTATATTTTGCAGATATACCTCGCTGATCCAAACATTGTCAGTTTTCCTTGTGATAAATTTACCGTTATATTTTTTGGTTATCTCTTTGATTATACCCAAGCCGTTACCGTGGTCCCGCATTTTACTTGATGACTTTTCTTCTTGCTTAAAACGGTTTATACTTTTGATAATGATTTGATCACTGTTTATTTCAATGATTATTTTACATTCTTTGTTTTCTTCAAGAACAGACACGGCATTTATGGAGTTATCTATGATGTTTCCCAAAATTCTGCACAAATCATAATCTTCGGGCAAAACCGAATATTCTTCTGAAATATCGGTTTTCAGCGTTACTCCTCTTTTCTTTGCCTGAAGAGTTTTCATATATATTACAGTATTTATTGTTTCGTTTGAACATAGTGAGAATCCGGCAATGCCTGTTAAATCGTCATTTGCATCTTTAAGAATAGACAGTGCCTTTTCAGGCTTTCCTATTTCTATAAAGCCTTTTGCCGTTGTAAGTATGTTTGAATAGTCATGTTTTATTTTTCTGAGTTGCTGCTTTTCCTCTTTTATCATCATCATTTGCTGATAATCAAGCTTGTTTTTTAGCAGTTCTCGCTGTGAGTTAATGTTTTTTTCTTCAACCTTTTCTATGTGGTCCGCCAAGAAAAGTATTACAAAGTCTATTATCATACATAACAAAGTAGCAATAACCATAGACGCTTCGCTGTATGGGTGATTTTTATAAAAAGCATTTTTCTGCTCATCACTTAATAAGTGAAAAATAGAAAAGTTTTCGTATGTAATAAGTAAGTGCGTAATAGGAAATAGGAATAGATAATTAAGCTTTGTATTATACGAAAAACCCTTTTTTGTCTTGCTTTGGAAGAATTTTATAAAGGCAACAGTTATAAATGAGAATGCGTATACCATAAGAACTGAGGTAATAAAATCAATAAGAGACATTTCATATGAAAGCCCTACTGACATATTGACACCCGAATAAAATGTTCGTACTAATTCATAAATCATAGAGCTGACTATCCAAGTTACAAGTGAAAAAATAGAACAAAACAACTTTGAAAAGAGTTTCCCTTTTGTAACAATAAGGCATATTACAAACTGCAAAATGTAGTATAAGAACATGGAAAGCACTTCGGTTTTTTCTGAACCTACCTGTAAAGTAATATAAGAGTATACCATAGAGGGAATTAGCAATGAAAAGAATGTTACAGCCTTATTGTATTTGTCTTCCAATACTACGAATACAATATTGTATGTTATAAGCACACGCACAAGGTGCATAATCCATGTCCACGGAAAAAATTCATACATATTTACTGTATTCAAAATACATTCCTCCTATAAATTTATCAAATAATTCTCATAAGATTTAATAATGTTTTTGTATTTCTTTGGCGGAACAGGTATAGTTTCTCCGGTTGAAATGATAAATTTGTGCGGCTCGTAACCGATGATGTGATTCATATTTATCATATAGCATTTATGACATCTTAAAAAATTCGGTGGCAGAGTAGCCTCATATTCCTTAAGAGTTGAATATATTGTTATATCCTCCTTGCTTTGCAAATGCAAGGTAATGTTGTTGTTAAAGGTTTCTATGTACTGTATGTCCTGAAAATTAATAGTGTAATTTTTACTTCCCGATTTAACTATTGTTAAATTGGGATCTTTTTTTGTTGTCTTCTGTAATGCTCTTTGCAAGGCTTTTGTAAGTGTTTCTTCTGTCAGTCTTGATTTAACAAGATAGTAACAGCAATTTGCTTCGCTTATGTTGTAAGCACACTGCGGAAATGATGTCATAAAAACAATCTGAGTATATTTGTTTTGAAAATTATTTATGGACCAATCCATTGCATTTTCGTCATCTACCATTATGTCAAGGAAAAGGATATCAATTTTGTTTGTTTCAGCATATTTTTTGAGATCGGATAATCTATCAAAACAAACAATATTACAATCCATTTCAAATTTGGTTTGCATACACTGCTTAATTTTACAAGCGATAATTTCCTGGTAAGACAGTTCATCATCACAAATTACAATACTAATCATAAATATTCTCCGAATTATAAAATGTCACAAGGTATATTATAGCATACAATCAACTATTTTGGAAGTTTTATGCAACGCAAATCAAGTCCGATACCCTGCAAATATTGTAAATAAAGCATATTTTTAGTACTATTTTTTAGAATAAAAGTATATTTTTACGGTGCGTACAGAGATATGGTAAGGCCTTGTATGAAGGAATGAATAATATTTTTTTGATTTAAATAGCTACTGTCATATTTTTTAAGATTATTCTTAACAAAAAACAACAAAAAGGTGTGAAAATAATGAACGTTTCTCTAATAAGAAATAGCAAATTGATTACTTTACAGCTTCCTGAAAAGATTCAAGGTCAGTATTGGCTTCAAGATGTTGATGATAAGGGTAATTCTGTAAAAATCATCGGAATTGAAGCAGTTGGAAATAAGTGGTACTTGAAATCAAATAAGTATATCAAAATAGTCGATCAAAATGATAGAGAAATATCGGAAGTATGTTTGGAAAACTATTCGTTTTACAAACTGTTGTCTCAAAAGGATTATGCCGTTAATTATATTTACTCTGAACCTTCAAGTGATGATAGATACATTTTTACAAAATATGGTTCAAAGAATAAATTAGATTTAACAATAGGAAGAGAGAAGAAAAATAAACTTGTTTATGATAATCCATTCGTTTCTTCGGTTCACGCAACTTTATCATATGATGGGGTGGGAAGTTGGTGCATTACTGATGAAAAAAGCAGTAACGGAACCTTTGTAAACGGAAATTCAATAAGTGAAAAAACAGATTTATTTCCGGGAGATGTAGTTTATATTTTAGGGCTAAGAATTATTATTGGTTCTCAATATATTGCTATAAATAATCCTGATAATAAAGTGGAGTTGTTTTCTAATTCGTTAGTTCAGATTAGAGAACAAAGTATAGAACAGGATATTGTGAATAAACCGATAGAGAATAGTGTTAATTATTATTTTCGTTCACCAAAGTTTAAAAGAGGAATACAAACCTATAATTTCAAAGTTGATTCCCCTCCAACCAAGGAATCAGTGGATGAAACCCCGATGGCTTTTGTTATTGGTCCATCAATGACAATGGGAATGGCATCTGTTTTTACTGCTTTATCTTCTATTGTTAACTATTTAAATCAAAGTCCGTTGGAAAGAAACATTATGAGTATTCTTCCAACATTGGCAATGGCAATCGGAATGCTCGCTGGTACTGTTTTATGGCCGATATTGACGAAAAAATCAGATAAAAAACGAAAAAAAAATAGGGAAAAAAACAGAAAAGAAAAGTATGTTGAATATCTTAATGAATGTAGACAGGAAATTCAAAATGCATGTAATAGTCAAAGAAGTATATTGATTGAGAACAATCCATCCGTAGAACATGTATCTTCAACAAAAGAATTTTGGGAACATGATTTATGGTCAAGAGAATATGGAAATGATGATTTTCTGAATATTAGAATAGGTGTGGGAAATATACCGTTAGATTGTAATATCAAATTTCCCGAAAAATCGTTTTCACTTGATGACGACGATTTAAAAGAAGAAGTGTACAGGATGGAGAAAGAAGATCATTCTGTAACTAATGTTCCTATTTTGCATTCGCTTTGGGATACTAAAATCACGGGTGTTGCAAGCAACAATAGAATAAAAACAATTGAATTCTTGAACAATGTAATTATGCAACTCGCAATGTTTCATAGCTATGATGAGCTGAAAATTGTACTAATAGCAAACCCATTAGAGATTAGTCAATTCCAGTATACAAAATGGTTACCTCATCTTTGGAACAATGAAAAATCTTTTAGATATGTTGCCTCTACTAATGAAGAAATAAAAGAACTTTCTTTAGTCATAGAAAAGGATATTGAAAATAAACTTGAAGATGTCGATGTTAATGTTCAACCGCCTCATTATGTTGTTATAATTACCAATAAAGATCTTGCTTACAAAGCGGATTTTATTAATAGAATTGTTGCAGAAGAAACAAATTTGGGTATTAGTTTATTGTATGCATTCGGGGAAATGAAAAACTTGCCAAAGGAATGTTCAACGGTAGTAGAGATTTCTTCTGAGGGTTCAACGATTTATGATAAGTATGACACTACAGGGGATAAACAGTTATTTGAAATAGAAACAGTATCACAAGAAGATGCTGATGATATCGCTAAAGAATTATCAAATGTAAACTTGGATTTATCAACAAGTAATTATATTTTACCATCCATGTTGACTTTTTTGGATATGTTTGGTGTTGGTAAAATTGAGCATCTTAATTCTTTGACAAGATGGAAAGAGAATAATCCGGTGAACTCGTTGAAAACTCCTGTCGGAGTTGATAATAATGGCGATCCATTCATGTTGGATTTGCATGAAAAGTTTCATGGTCCTCATGGTTTAATTGCAGGTATGACCGGTTCAGGTAAATCAGAGTTTATCATTTCTTTTATTTTGTCTTTAGCTGTCAATTATCATCCTAATGAAGTTTCGTTTATTTTGATTGACTATAAAGGTGGAGGATTAACAGGTGCTTTTGAGAGTGATAGTTATAAATTACCTCATTTAGCCGGAACGATAACAAACCTTGATGGTAGCGCTGTAAAGCGTTCTTTGGTATCCATTCAATCTGAACTTCGCAATCGACAAGCTGAGTTTAATAAAGCAAGAAAAATTGCAAACGAAGGAACAATGGACATCTATAAATATCAGCAATTATATAGAAACGGTGTAGTCGAAAAGCCTATTCCGCATTTATTTATAATTTCTGATGAATTTGCAGAATTAAAAGCACAACAACCTGATTTTATGGATCAGTTGATTTCTACTGCCAGAATAGGTCGTAGTTTAGGTGTTCATTTAATACTTGCAACTCAAAAACCAAGTGGTGTGGTAGATGATCAGATCTGGTCAAACTCTAGATTTAGGGTTTGTTTAAAGGTTCAAGATAAAAGTGATAGTATGGATATGATTAAGCGACCGGATGCTGCTGAAATATCGCAAACCGGTAGGTTTTATTTGCAAGTTGGCTTTAATGAATTGTTTGAGTTGGGTCAATCAGCATGGAGCGGCGCACCATATATTCCTAAAGATACATCTATCGAAAAGGAAGAAACAAGCAAAGTTTGTTTGTTAGATAATCTTGGAAGAGAAATTCATACTGTAAAGTTAGAAAATTCTGATGGAATTCCGTCAAATAATCATAAGCAAGTTGTTGAAATAAATAAGTATATTTATGGTTTGGCAAAAGAAGAAAACTCATTTGCAAAACAGTTATGGTTAGAACCTATTCCTGCAAAAATTTTGATAGATAATATTAAAGCTAAATATAACTATCGTGATTCAAATTATGCGGAACTTGAAGCAGTTATCGGAGAATATGATGATCCTACGAATCAACATCAAGGTTTGTTGACTTTGCAGTTTATCAATTCCGGTAATGTTGCAGTATATGGTACAACGGGAAGTGGTAAGGGTCAATTTATCTCTACAATGTTGTATTCATTGTTATCAAGTTATGATGCTGAAGAACTAAATGCATATATTCTTGATTTTGGTTCTGAAGCATTGAAAGCTTTTGAAAGAGCTCCGCAAGTTTCCGACGTGGTTCTTATTTCCGAAACGGAAAAGATTAATAATTTCTTGAAACTCATTAGCAATGAAATTGTTTCAAGAAAGAAGACGTTTGCAGATTACGGCGGATCTTTTGTAAGTTTTGCAAAGAAATCCAAAAACAAAATTCCTAATATAGTAGTGGTTATTAATAACTTAGCTGCATTTTCTGAAACTTATTTTGAATACGAAGAAAAATTAATGCAGATTATCAGAGAAGGTAATAGGTATGGTATTTATTTTGTTGTAACTATTACAAATTTTAATGACATTAGGTATAGATTTATTCAAAATTTCAATAAACAGTTTGTATTACAGCAAAATGAATTAAGCGATTATACTATGATTCTTGGAAGTGTTCAAGGCTTGTATCCTGCTAAGTATACAGGTAGAGGCTTGTTCGTTGCAGATGATGAGAAGATTTACGAATTTCAAACAGCGTTAATTGCAGATACTGATGATATGATGCAGCAAATCAGTGACATTTCCAACAGTTTAGCAGAAACTTCTTCTGTATATGCAAACAGAATTCCTGTATTGCCGGATATAGTATCTGTGGATTATATGATTTCTTGTAACGCAAATAAATCATATAAGGAATTTGCGGTTGGTGTTGCTTTTAATACATTGGAAATCAGTAAGATTAATTTTGATAAATCTCCAATATGTTTGGCTGTATCTCAAGATAGTGATGATATTGTTGATTTCGCTCAAACAGTAACAAAGTACGCTGCAAGTATCGAAAAAACGGAAGCCTTTATCTTTGATATGACTTCTCTTGTTGTTAACGATCCTAATTACAGTTTGTGTAATTCAAATTTTGAAACAGAATTTGAAAAAATATATTGGACAGTTGTAAATAGACACAATGATTTCAAAGATAACAACGGATCTGCTCCTGATGGATATGATTTACATAATGTTTTTTGTGCTATTGTTGGCTTGTCTGATTTCCTGTCCTCTGTTTCTGTTGATTATGCAGAAAAAATAAAGAAGGTATTTGAAAACTGTAAGTCGGAATTTAATGTTGAATTCTTGATTTGTGATTCGCTATTAGGTGTATCATCTTATTCTTTTGAAGATTGGTATAAACAAAAATGTAATGGTAATGGCATTTGGATCGGTGATGGCATTGTAGATCAATTCACATTATCAGTATCAAAACGAACTAAGGATATGAATAAAGAGTTAGATAATAAATATGGCTTCGTAGTTAATAATGGAAAAGCAACATTTGTCAAATTACTTAATGAAAGCGAGGAATTTTAATGAACGAACTGTTTTTACAAATATACGTTCCGTCAATAACCAAAAATTTTGATGTTAAGGTTTCTCCAAACTTAAGGATGTATGAATTAAGAGCAATGTTATTCGATTTGATTTCTTTAGAGTGTAATATCGACTTGCTGAAAAAAAGTAACGCAGTATTATGCGATAAGGAAACCGGGGCAATTTTTAACATTAATATGTCGGTGAGAGAACTGAAGGTAAGAAACGGTTCTTCGCTGATGTTATTGTAATAACAAAAGAAAGGAGTTGAAATTATGGCAGAAAGATCTATTAGGGTTCAACCCAGAGAGTTAAGCAATGAATCACAAAAGATCAAAGGAGAAAAAGGTAACTTTGATTCTTCCTATAGTGATATTCATTCTCAGGCAAAGAACTTAACATCGACGTCTTTCGGTGGTGAGGATGCTGAGCAATTTATGGCTCAGGTAGAACTGTTTAAAAAAGATTTTGAACAAATGAGCAACATTCTCGAGCAATACTATAAGTTTTTAGATAAATCTGCTCAGGCTTACGATACAGCACAAAAAGATGTAGTATCTAAAGCAAGCAATTTAGTTACTAAGATTAAATAGGAGGTGATTTTGTGCCGGCAATTAATGGTGTTAAGGTCGATACACAAGAAATTAGAAATTATCGAAAAAGATTAAATGACGATAATGAAGATATCAAAAGACAATTGTCTAATGTAAAAAAATCAATGGATTATCTTAAAGGAACAGAAATTTGGAAATCAGAGGGTGCAA
>CALZHV010000091.1 GCA_945787485.1 uncultured Lachnospiraceae bacterium | reverse complement strand
AGTAATGCTTGCAGATACAACACTATTTGCCAATGATTACAGGGCAGGGGAAAGAACCTTTGATTTGCTCACTCAGGCGGCAGGAAGAGCCGGTCGTGGTGAAAAAAGAGGTCATGTGCTGATACAGACATACAAACCGGATCATTATGCTGTTGTGTCTGCTTCAAAGCAGGATTACGAAGCATTTTTTGAAACGGAGATGAGCTTCAGACAGATAATGAAATATCCTCCGGTATATAACATGCTTGTTGTTTTGATTCAGTCAGCAGATGATGTTGCTGCAACAGAAGCGTCTTTGGAGCTTGCAGCGCTGTTAAAGAAATATATAACGACGAAATATACAAGGTTAATTGGTCCCGGACCTGCTACCATAGGCAGAATAAATGAACAATACAGGAAGGTTATCTATGTAAAAGCCAGGGATTTGGAAACAATTAACAGCATTATCACAGAATTAGAAAATTATGATAAGGAAAATGTAACTGTTCATGTTGATTTAAACCCGATGGGAATATATTAAATATTAGACGGTAAAACAAGGAGAAGAGAAATGGCAATAAGAAAAATAAGAGAAGATGGCGATGAAATATTAAGAAAAGTCTGTAAACCTATTGAAAAGATGACTCCAAGATTAAGAACTCTGATAGACGATATGTATGAAACTATGTATGCTGCAAACGGAGTTGGTCTTGCTGCTCCTCAGGTAGGAATATTAAAAAGAATAGTTGTTATAGATGTATGTGACGGTGACAGCTATACTCTTATTAATCCTGTAATAGTTGAAGCAGACGGTGAGCAGATTGGTGAAGAAGGATGCCTTTCTCTTCCGGGACTTGCAGCGACAGTCAAAAGACCAAATCATGTAATTTGCAAGGCATTTGATGAAGAAATGAATGAAATAACAGTTGAAGGAGAAGGCTTGCTTGCGAGAGCTATATGTCATGAACTTGACCATTTAGAGGGTATTTTATATAAAGATAAGGCAGAAGATGGTGTTTACAGAATCGATTTGCCAAATGAGGAGTAAAAAGTAATGAGAATAATATATATGGGCACGCCCGATTTTGCGGTATATGCATTAAAGTCAATAATTGAAGCAGGTCATGATGTTGTTGCCGTTTTTTCACAGCCTGACAAAGCAAAGGGGAGAAGTAAAAAGCTTGTAGCGACTCCTGTAAAGGCATGTGCACTAGAACACGATATACCTGTGTATCAGCCGGAGAAATTAAGACAACAGGAAAACGTGGATATTATCAAAGAAATTAATCCGGACGCAATTGTTGTTGCGGCATACGGTCAGATATTACCTGTAAGCATTCTTGAGATTCCGAAGTACGGATGTATCAATATTCATGCATCATTGCTTCCGAAATACAGAGGTGCTGCACCGATAGAATGGTCAATAATTGACGGAGAAAAACAGACCGGTGTCACGACAATGTATATGGCTAAGGGATTAGACACCGGAGATATGATAGACAGGGTTGTTGTGGAGATTGAAGATGATGATACGGGAGAAACGCTCCACGATAAGCTTGCGAATGAGGGTGCAAAATTAATTTTAAAAACACTAAGTGATTTGGAAGCAGGTACTGCGACAAGAACAGCTCAAAATGACGAAGAAAGCTGTTATGCATCAATGCTTACAAAGGAAATGGGAAATATTGATTTTGCAAAGCCTGCCAAAGAAATAGAGCGTTTGATAAGAGGGCTTATTCCGTGGCCTTGTGCATATACAACTATTGACGGAAAAAATGTAAAAATATATAAGGCAGCAGTTGTTAAAACAGGAGTTAATGAAACCTGCGGCATCATTACAGAAGTGACAAAGAAAAGCTTTACCATAGCATGTGGTGAAGATGCACTTGTCATTAAAAATTTACAGCCTGAAGGCAAAAAACCTATGGATACAGTAGCATATTTAAATGGCAATAAGCTTGCTGTAGGGATGAAGGTGGGAGAATAATTAATATGAATGAAGCAAGAGAAATAGCACTTTCCATATTGATGGATATTGAAACATCAGGTACATTTTCCAATATTGCATTAAATAAGGGCTTAAAAAAGAATCAGTTTATCGAAAAAAAGGAAAGAGCATTTGTCACAAGATTGTGTGAGGGAGTGACTGAGTATAAAATTACTTTGGATTATATAATCAATCAATTTTCCAAAACAAAGTTAAATAAATGCAAGCCCATGATAAGATGCATTTTGAGAATGGGTGTTTATCAGATAATGTATATGGACAGTGTTCCTGACAGAGCTGCGTGTAATGAAATGGTTTCTCTTGCAAAAAAACACGGCTTTGGCAATTTGTCCGGCTTCGTTAACGGAGTTCTTAGAAATATTTCAAGGAATAAGGAATGCATAAACTACCCTGACGAAGATAATGACACGATAAAATATTTGTCTGTTAAGTATTCAATGCCTGAATGGCTTGTCGAAAAGCTAAATAAATGGTATGGAGAAGAAAAAACAAGACTCATAATGGAAGCTTCGTTTGCCGAAAGACCTACATCCGTAAGAGTAAATTTGCTCAAAACAACAGCAGATGAGCTTGCACGCATGATGCAGGAGGATGGTGTTAAAGTTGAAAAAGGAAATTATGACGAAGCTGCATTGCTTATTTCGGAATATGATTTTATAAAAAAAGTTCCCGGATTTAAAAAAGGTCTTTTTACAGTTCAGGATGAAAGTTCAATAAGTGCAGTCAGGGCATGCAATATAAAACCGGGTGATTATGTTGTTGATGTTTGTTCGGCTCCGGGAGGGAAAAGCACGGCAGCGATAGAAATGCTTGGAAGAAACGGAAGTATTTTGTCCATGGACGTTGCCGGGGACAAATTGGATTTGATTGAAGAAAACATAGAACGTATTCTTCGTGATGTTGAAAATGATATTGATATTTCGATAAATTGTGCTGATGCGAGTAAGTTTATACCGGAATTGGAAAATAAGGCAGACGTGCTTATAGCGGATATTCCGTGCTCAGGACTTGGGATAATAGGTCGAAAGAATGATATTAAATATAAGCTTACGGAAGAAGGTATTAAAGAACTTTTGGAATTACAAAAAAGTATTCTTGACAATGTAAAAAGATATGTCAAATCAGGGGCTACAATGCTTATAAGTACATGTACAATCAATCCTGATGAAAATGAAGGAAATGTTGAATGGTTCCTGAAAAACAACCCGGATTTTTCACTTGTAAGTTCAAGGCTGTTTATACAGGGAATTGATAAATGTGACGGCTTTTTTTATGCTGTTTTAAAGAAAAATTAAAATGGATATAAGACGATGGATAATTTAATAAAATGTGAAGGTAATAATATAACAGATATAAAATCAATGTATATGGATGAATTGGCTGATTTCCTTAAAGAAAAGGGTCAGCCTTCTTTTCGTGCAAAACAGTTGTTTGACTGGATGCACGCAAAATATGTCGGTGATGTTGATGAAATGACAAATCTTCCGAAACAATTAAGGGAAGTTATTGCAGAGGAAGGCTTTGTCAGAATACATGAGGAATCACGTCAGGAGTCATCCAAAGACGGCACGATAAAATTTTTATACAGACTGGATGACGGTCAGATGATAGAAACCGTCTTCATGAAATATTCATATGGAAATTCCATATGTATTTCGTCGCAGGCCGGATGCAGAATGGGTTGTAAGTTTTGTGCTTCGACAATAGGTGGACTTGTAAGAAATCTCACCACCTCAGAAATGCTGGAACAGATTTATGAAACTATGAGAATAACCGGCGAGAGAATATCAAATATTGTTGTAATGGGTACGGGAGAACCTCTTGATAATTATGACAATCTTATAAGATTTATCAGACTTATTTCGGATGAAAAGGGTTATAACATAAGTCAGAGAAACATTACTGTTTCAAGCTGTGGTCTTGTGCCGAAAATTAAACAGTTAGCTGACGAACAGCTTACAATAACATTTGCACTTTCGCTTCATGCAACAACGGATGAGGAAAGAAAACAGCTTATGCCGGTTGCATACAAATATTCTCTTGCAGAAACAATTGACGCATGTAAGGAATATTTTGATAAGACAGGACGTAGAATTACATTTGAATACAGTCTTGTAAAAGGAGTAAATGATTCCTCAGAGCATGCAAAACGACTTTCAAAATTGCTAAAGGGAATGAATTGTCACGTCAATCTAATACCTGTTAATCCGATTGAAGAAAGAGAATACCAAAAAAGTGATAACGATTCTGTTGAAAAATTCAAATTAATACTTGAAAAAAATTCTATAAATGGTACTATAAGAAGGAGTGTGGGCAGTGATATTGATGCTGCCTGTGGTCAGTTGAGAAGAAAATACTCTAAGAAAAGTCAGGAGGTTTGATTCTGATGCATTCTAGTGGTAAAACCGATATTGGAAGCAAAAGAACTAACAATCAGGACAGCATATATTTTAGTGATGTCCCCGTGGGACCATTGCCCAATCTTTACATTGTGGCAGATGGCATGGGTGGTCACAGGGCAGGAGATAAAGCATCCCGCATGGCGATTGATTTGACTGTTGATTTTGTAAAAAAATCGACTATTGAAAATCCGATAGCTGTTTTGAAAAGAGCGATGATATTCGCAAACAATGAAATATACAAAGCCGCAAATAAAGAGGTTGATTACTCAGGCATGGGTACAACGATGGTTGCCGCAGTCGCTAAAGACGGAATGCTATATGTCGCAAATATAGGAGACAGCAGGCTGTATGCGATAAATGAGGAAATAACCCAGATTACCATGGATCATTCTCTTGTTGAGGAATTAATTCGAAATGGTGAATTAGAAAGAAAAAAAGGCAGAAATCATCCCGAGAAAAATATTATTACAAAGGCAATGGGTTCAAGAGAAGAAGTCTTGCCGGATTTTTTTGAGATAGAGATTAAACCTAATGATAAATATTTGCTATGTTCAGACGGACTTTCAAATATGGTAGAAAATGATGAGATAAGAGATATTGTTATTGAGAATTACAGCTTAGATGATATAGCACAGGCACTCGTAAACAGAGCAAATTATTATGGCGGAACAGATAACATTTCGGTCGTTATAATTAGCGAATAATGATTATTTTGTGCGAGTAAACGGAAAGGTGTAAAAGATATGTTAAGACCAGGAATGATGTTGTGTGACAGATATGAAATCCTTGATATTGTCGGCGCAGGCGGAATGTCAATTGTATATAAAGCAAGATGTCACAGATTGAATAGAAATGTTGCAATTAAAGTACTTAAACCGGAATTCAGCAATGATAAGAATTTTGTTACAAAATTCAAAATAGAAGCGCAGGCTGCTGCAGGACTTACACATCCAAACATTGTAAATGTATTTGATGTATACGACGATGACGGTATATATTTTATTGTAATGGAGCTTGTGGACGGAATTACGTTAAAAGAATATATCGCTGAAAACGGCAGACTCAGCATGGATAAAGCAATAGATTTTTCAATGCAGATTGCCGCAGGTATAGAGGCTGCTCACGAGAGTCATATTATTCACAGAGATATAAAGCCACAGAACATAATTGTATCAAAAAACGGCAATATAAAGGTAACTGATTTTGGTATAGCAAAGGCTGCATCTCCAAATACGCTTACATCAGGTGCGATGGGCAGTGTTCATTATATTTCACCTGAACAGGCAAGGGGAGGATACAGTGACGAACGTAGTGATGTATATTCACTTGGTATCACAATGTACGAAATGGTTACAGGCAGGGTACCTTTCGATGGAGAAAATAACGTAGCTATCGCTTTGATGCACATTCAAAATGATATGATTCCTCCGAGACAGTATTATCCTGATATTTATTCAAGCTTTGAAAAGGTAATACTCAAGGCAACTCAGAAAAAGCCGGAGAGAAGATATCTTACTGCCAGTGCGCTTATCGCAGATTTGAAGAGAGTACAAAATAATCCTAATATTGATATAGTTGTTGCCGCGTCATCTATAGCAAACGGACCTACACAGGAATGGACAAAAGAAACCGTTCAGGCAATAAGAAGCCAGAGCGCAGGAAAGAGCATAGATGAAAACAGTGCATATAACAGATATGCAGCAAACGACAACAGTCAGTTAAATACATTTGAAGAAAATCCACCGTTGCAAAATGAGATGGGCGAGCTTCAACCGATTGGTGGTATTTCTCCGATTCAGGTAAACAATCAGAAAATCGAGCAGTTGTTCAGGGATAACCCTGACTGGGAAGAGGAGTTAGAAGATGACTACGAAGCTGCACCACCAAGACAGCCAAGTCAGGGAAGAAGTATCAAGAGAGTTCCCGATATAGATGACGATGTTGAGGATGATGAAGCAGACGAAGGTGAATTAGATCCAAAGCTTAAAAATGCAGTTGTTGCATCAGCTATTGCAGTAGTAGTAATTATTGCAGTGCTTGTTATTCTTTTGATAGGAAGTCTCAAAAAAGGCTTTGGCTTTGGTGGCAACAAAGACAAGACAGAGGATACAGCGATATCAGAAGAAGCTCAAATGCTTCCAATGATAGAAGTTTGCGGTGTTTCACAGGATGCTGCAATAAAGCTGTTAAAGGATGCAGGTTTTGAAAATGTCGAGGTTGTTGTTGAAGTAAATGATGAAGTACAGGCCGGATATGTATTTGAACAAAGTGTAAAGAAAGATGAAGTAATCGATGTCACAACACTTATTACATTAAAGGTTAGTGGCGGTTCTGAAGAAGTTGACGTGCCAAATGTTATCGGATACACAGACGAGCAGGCATGTACGGTTCTTACAGAGGCAGGATTTAAAATAAGCCATGCTTATGAATACAGCGAGACAGTAGAGAAGGATAAAGTAATTAAGACTGATCCGGACGCAGGCTCAAAGGCAGCCAAGGGTTCAACAATTGTTCTTACCATAAGTAATGGTTCAGAAGTAAAAGAAGTTGCAGCTCCAAACCTCAAGGGACTTACAGAGGAACAGGCTGTAAACGAGCTTACAAGATTAAAGCTTGTAAAGGGAAATGTTACTCATGAATATAGTGATACTGTTGAAAAGGGACTTGTTATAAGCCAGAGCGTTGCAAACGGAACAACACTTAAGGAAGGCGATTCAATTGACTTTGTAATCAGTGATGGTCCTGAACCAAAGGAAAAAACATACGCTGTTACAGTATCAGGCAGAATTACATGTAACGATCCGGCTTTAGACGGACAATCAGTAACGGTTCAGATTTTATTTGAGGGAGACCCAATCAAGGAGAACTCATTTACAGTTACAGCAGGTTCATCATTTGATATTTCTGCAATAAAGGGTGGTCTTACATCACAGGCAGGTTCAGGAACAGTTATAATTATTGATAGTGCAGGAAATAATGTAACATCATCGTTTACAACTGACATAAGAACAACTTTTGCAGAGGAATAAAAAACAATTTATGCAAGGAAAAATTATTAAAGGTGTAGGTGGATTTTATTATATCCACCTACATTCTTGTAATCAAACTAATAAGACTGACAATGATGCTTTGTATGAATGCAAGGCAAAAGGTATTTTTAGAAATAAGAAAATAAAACCCGCAGTTGGCGATGATGTCGAGATTGATATTATTTCCGAGGAAGAACATACAGGAAATATTGTTGAGATATTGGAACGTAAAAATTTACTGATAAGGCCGGCTGTAGCAAATGTGGATCAGGCAATGATTATTTTTGCAATAAAGGAACCTGATCCTAATTTTAATTTATTAGACAGATTTCTTATAATGATGGAACAACAGTCTGTTGAAACTATGATTTGTTTCAATAAAATCGATTTGGTTGATTCAAAAGCCATAGATAATTCCGTAGAAGCATACAAAAAAAGTGGTCATAAGGTTTTTGTGACATCCACATATGATAATAAAGGAATAGAGGAATTAATTAGCCGGCTCAAAGGCAGGACAACCGTGTTGGCAGGTCCGTCCGGGGTAGGAAAATCGTCGTTATTAAACAGCATTGGCAAGGATGTATGTGTCAAAACCGGAGAGATAAGTGAGAAAATCAAACGAGGAAAACATACAACAAGACATTCGGAGCTTATGCATATAGGTGAGGATACTTATATAATGGATACGCCGGGCTTTAGCTCGCTTGTTGTAGAAGATATAGAGCCGGAGAATTTAAGGGAATATTATTCGGAATTTGATTGTTACACCGGTTCATGCCGGTTTAATGGCTGTGTACACATAAATG
>CALZHV010000090.1 GCA_945787485.1 uncultured Lachnospiraceae bacterium | reverse complement strand
AAGAGTTTGCTGTTAACGCAACAAAGGAGGAAGGCGAATTCTACACTCCTCACGACGTGGTTCAGTTGATTGCAACTATGATTGAGCCTTATGATGGTACATTATACGACCCTGCATGTGGGTCGGGTGGTATGTTTATCCAAAGTGCGGAGTTAGTACAAGCTATTCAAGGTAATATTTCAAGCATAAACGTCTATGGTCAAGAAAAAGAACCGGCTACTTATAGACTTGCAAAAATGAATTTGGCTCTACGTGGTATTAGCCATCACCTTGGTGATATGAGCGATTCAAGCTTTACTAATGATTTGCATAAAGGACAATACTTTGATTACATTATGGCTAACCCACCATTTAACCTTAAGGGATGGTATGACGATAATTTAGCTGAAGATCCTCGTTGGTCTGATTATGGCACACCACCGGAAAGCAATGCAAACTATGCATGGATTTTGCATATATTATCTCACTTAAAGCAAAAATCCGGCGTTGCAGGATTTCTGCTTGCAAACGGTGCATTAAACGATAGTGACACTTTAGCAATAAGACGAAAGCTTATCGAAAACGATAAGGTTGAAGCTATTATCGTTCTTCCAAGAGAATTATTCATTGCCACTGATATTAGTGTTACATTATGGATTCTGAATCAAAATAAAAAAGGTGGAAAATACCACGGAAGAAATCTACGTAACCGTGAACACGAAATTCTGTTTATGGACTTACGTCAGTGGAGAGATAATCCTGTTAAAGGTGAAGGCAAAAAGAAAGTTAGACTTTCTGACAAAAATGATGAAGCAGCAGTTGTAAAGGGTCAAATTGAGCGTGCAGCTGACATTTACCATACTTGGCAGAATGAGGGTACTGACGGAGCAAAATATGCATACCCGGAATTATATCGTTCAGTTAGAGTTTATAATGAACAGCTTACAAAGGACGAACTAGAAAATGGTGTTCCAACTATTGAAAGTAAAAAGTGGGCACTTACTCCCAGTAAGTATATTGAATTTGTTGACCACGATTTAGACATTGATTATGAAAAAGAAATGACTCGTATTCAAGCAGAAATGAAAGCAATAATTGCAATAGAGAAAAAATCACAAAAGATGCTTGAAGAGGCATTTAAAGGAATCGGATATGGCATTGACTAAGTGTAAAATTGGAAAATTAATATCTGTCGTTGATGAACGAAACGATATGGGAATTCGTGAGTTTTATGGAATAAATATTAATAAAGAATTCATTCCTACTTCTGCAAATACCGAGGGACTTGATGAATCTAAGTATAAAGTAGTTAGAAAGAATCGTTTTGTTTATAGTGGTATGCAAACAGGTCGTGACGAATGCATAAGAATCGGTATGTACAATAAGGATGCTCCTATTCTTGTATCACCAGCATATACAACTTTTGAAGTTACTGCAACCGATACCGTTATTCCTTTGTATCTTTTTATGAGATTTTTATCAAAAGAAAAGGATAGATACGGGGCTTTTTGCAGTGATGGAAGCATTCGTTCAAATCTTGACTGGGATGTGTTTTGCGATATTGAAATAGAACTTCCACCAATAGATATCCAACAAAAATTTGTTGACATTTATAACGGAATGATAGCAAATCAACAAAGCTATGAGCGTGGTTTGGAGGATTTGAAACTTGTTTGTGATGCATATATTGAAAATTTAGGTCCGAATGAATATAGAAAAATGGGACCCTTTATAAAAAGAAACTCACAAAGGAATCAGGATAATCTATTTACAAAAACACATGTAAAAGGATTTAACAACGAAGGTAAATTTATCAGGCCTATGCGTCTATTTTCAGGAGATATCTCGACATTCAAAGTAGTCACTAAATATGATTTTGTTTATAATTCTCGAGTAAATAGTACTATTAAGAAATTAAGTGTAGCATTAAACGAAGGTGATGACTTAATCGTCAGTCCGGCTTATGAATCATTTTCTGTATGCGATATCAATAAATTAGATCCATACTATCTATATATGTTACTACAAAGAGAACTTTTTGCGAAAAAAGTATTGTTTAACTCGTTCGGTAGTTCCACATTGGTTTTTGGATTTGATGATTTGAGAAATGTGAAGATTCCGATTCCAAGCATACATATTCAACGAGCTATTGCAAATATTTTCAGAACATATAAAGAACGCAGTGCTATCAATGAAAAATTAAAAGCGCAAATAAAAGAAATCTGCCCAATTTTAATTAAAGGCTCACTCGAAGAGGCAGAGAAAGGATAATAAATATGGATGAATTATTTAGTAATGATTTTGAAAAGTTTTTTGTTTCTATGTTAGATAATAGAACAAATAAATCTTCATCATATCTAAAATTACCAAGCTCAAATTGTCTTTCTGGATGCGTTAAAGAAATTTTGAAGAGTTTAGAACACGAAACAACTGATGTGCCAAAATCAAGTAATTCAAGAGCGTTTATTGAGAATTTTTACAACTTTATGATTAAGGATAAAATAATGAAGTCTTATGACTATTTGTTATATTCAAGAATCATGTTAACTCTTAAACAATATTGTGAGAATAACAATATTAACAAAACTGATCAGTATTCTTTTTTTGAGTATATAAATAAAAGTTGTGTTAAGAAATATAGAAAAAATCTTTTTTCAACAATTTTGAAAATGCATAGCTCCAATATTGTTAATAGAGATACTTATCAGTTAGTTGATATATTTATTAATGAGCTTTTGGCATCAGGTAATGACTATTTGTTTTTAAATAAAATTCTAAGTTTCTATTACTTTAGAAAATTTGAAAGTTTTGAAGAGTTTGTAAAGTACTTATTTTTTTCAAAAGCTGATTCATTAGATATCTATATTCCTATTTCTAATATTAAAGAAAAAGAGAAACATTTTTTTGATATGAAATCACAAAAGATTGAAACATTAGGAAACATAGACTACTGTAAAGTTTATGATAATCACACAATAAATTTTTACTATATAATTAGAGAAAACATAGTAAGAATAGAATCACTTTTTAATTTATTAAGATTTTATCAAGAAAGCCAAATCGATTTTAATAAGCAAGAAAAAATAATAGTAAAAAGCAAATATTTTGATTATACATTTTATTTGACATTTGATGAAATAAATACTTACAATATTAATCAGTTTAATAAACATCATTTGGCTACTACTGTTAAAAGTTTAGATATTTTAAAAACAACAGATAAGCAAAGCTATCACAAATTATTAAATGTAATAACATATTCAGAAAAAAACAAGAATGAGATTAATGCGTCTGCTTTTGTGGATAATTGGATTTCGTTGGAAACATTAATTTCACTTAATTCTAGAAAAAAAGGTTTTGAAGGAGTTAAATATTTTGTTCCTAAAATGATAGTTCCTGTTTTAATACTTAATGATATTAATCAAACATTATATTCTGTAAGAAAATATACAGGCAATCATAAAATGACTATTGAGCATTTTATTAAACAGGTACGGGGTGGTAGTTTCGATTTTAATGTTATTGACAATATTTTCTATAAAATGGAATTAGAAATAATAGCTGAATATCTAACTGATTTCAAACGATTTGTTGACATGTATAATACAGTTGAAACGATGTTAACTGTTGACTTGCTTAGAATATATGTTTTAAGAAATGAATATGTTCATTCAAGTAATATTCAAGCATTCAGTTCTATGCAGCAGTTCAAGATAAGACATATATTGGATTATTCTATAGATGTGTTTTTCAGAAGTTTAAACAATAGAATTGATAAACAGAATTCAAATTACGGAGTAATGTTTGATACCTTTACTGAAGTTATAAATAAGCATGAAACTAAAGAAACGGCAATTAAACTTTTAACCCAAAAGGTTAATCTCAACAAGGGTCGATTAGTTTTAGATGTGAAATTTGATGATTTGAATGTTGAATACGAAACTATTATTTATAACTTTTTACAGAATAACACTGGATTATTTAGAAAATACACTCAAAAAGCCATAAAAATTGAGAATGGAGAATAAAATGGCAAGATTAAAGGAATTTAACGGTCACTATTGTGAATCAGATTTTGAATATGCATTTATAGGCTTTTTGGAGCAAGAGGACTGGACTTATGTTCAAGGTGACAAAATAGCTCGTACCACTCGTACAGAGGTATTGATTAATGATGACCTAAAAGAATTTTTATCAAATACAAACAAGGATTTAACCGAAGATGAACTGCAACAAATCGTTGATAATGTTCGTCTTGTTGGTGCTGAAAGTGATTTCGCAACCTTGCATAAGGTTTATGGCTGGATGGTTGATGGAGTTCAGTTTACTCCTAATGGCAAGACTGCTCGAATAATTCCTTTAATTGATTTTGAAAATCCAAGTAACAATATTTTTAAGGTTGTCAATCAGCTTGTTGTTGACTATACAAATAATGGTCAAAGAGTTAATCGCAGACCTGATGTTGTGCTATATGTTAATGGTATGCCTCTTTGCGTTATTGAGCTTAAAAACCCTGCGGATAATAATGCTACTATTTTTGATGCATGGGAGCAAATAAATATTCGTTATTGGCGTGACATTCCACATCTTTTGCATTATTGCCCATTGGCATGTATTTCTGATGGTGTTAAAACAAGGCTTGGAACAGTTAGAACACCTTATGAGCATTTTTATGCTTGGCGTAGAGTTAATGATGGTGACCAAGTATCAACTACATCATTTGATGAGGTTAGTAATATGATTAAAGGTGTTTATTCACCTGCAAGATTTCTTGAAATTTTTAGAGACTATATCTATTTTCAGGATAGTCAATACGATAGTGACGAAAAGGAGATTGTTTGCCGTTATCCTCAATTTTTTGCTACAAGACTGCTAACACAAAGCATAAAAAAATCTATTGAAGAAAAAAGCGGAAAAGGCGGTACATATTTCGGTGCAACCGGTTGCGGTAAAACATATACTATGGCGTTTTTGGCCCGTCAGTTATCATTAAGGTGCTCAAAGGAATTAGGTTCTCCAACTATTATTATGATTGTTGACCGTGATGAGCTACAAACTCAAGGTGCTAAGTTGTTTACAAAAAGCACAGAGTTCCTAAATCTTGGTGAAGTCAGCGTAGTAAAAAACAGAAAACAGCTTAGGGAAGAGCTTGGTGCAAGACAAAGCGGCGGCTTTTACATTTGTACTATTCAAAAGTTCGTTGATAGAAAAGATGATCCGATTGGGTTAATAAATGATAGAGCCAATATTATCTGTTTTTCCGATGAAGCTCACAGAACACAAATAGAGCATTCGAAAAAGATTCAATTCAGCAAGGACGCTGACGAGAATATGAAGGCTATGATTTCAAAGCCATATGCCAAAGTGCTAAAAGAAGCATTTCCAAAAGCCACTTTTGTTGGTTTTACAGGAACGCCGATTGCAGAAACATATCAAACATTTGGTGAAGAAATTGACAGATACACAATGGATCAGGCTGTAGCTGATGGTCTTACTGTTCCAATCAAATATCATCCAAGAATTGCTAAAGTTTTGCTTGATGACAAAAAAGTTGCAGAAATTGAAACATACTACAAAAAATGTGCTGATGATGGCGCAACCGAAGACGATATCGAAGCAAGCAAAAGAGCTATGAGTTCAATGGAAGTTATTTTGGGTGAACCATCACGATTA
Organism: uncultured Lachnospiraceae bacterium; assembly: GCA_945787485.1. GTDB lineage: Bacteria > Bacillota > Clostridia > Lachnospirales > Lachnospiraceae > Coprococcus_C. The sequence goes on along the minus strand of CALZHV010000090.1, from coordinate 2,621 downwards.
GAAAGACTTGCTACAGATATTCACGATCATTACATTTCTGCTTGTGCAGGCGATCCGGACAGAGTACAAAAGGCTATGGTTGTATGTTCAAACAGGAAAATTGCTTACGATTTACTTTGTAAGTTTAAAGAAAAATATCCAGAGTGGTTTGAAGAGAAAAAATGTCCCGATGATATTAAAGTATCATCGGAAGAACTTAAAAAGCTTCAACCTATGCCAACAATTGCCATGGTTGCAAGTGTTGGTAGCAATGATGAAGATGAAATGTATAATTACCTTGGTGGCGTTAAAAATGACAAACGTTCCGAGGCTTTTGATATTGCATTTAAGCAGGAAAAATCAAATTTCCGTATAGTTATTGTTGTAGATATGTGGATTACAGGTTTTGATGTACCGTCACTTACATATTTATACAACGATAAACCATTAAAAAAGCATTTACTAATCCAAACTATCAGCCGTGTTAATAGAAAATATCCCGGTAAAAATCATGGATTGATTATCGACTATATTGGCATTCGTGATAATATGCGTGAAGCAATGAAAGTGTATGGTGGAAACACATCTGTTGCTCCAACTCCGGATGATATTGAGCAAGCAACAACAATATTTAGAGAAGAACTGGAAATACTAAAAGATTTGTTTACGGGTTATGATTTATCACCGTTTATTGATGTGAATTGTGACCCTGTAACGCGATATACTCTTCTTTCGAAAGCCGCTGAATATGTGTTTATATCAACAGAACAGCTGAATGTGACCTCAGGTAATAAAGTAAATAAAGTTTCGTTTAAGACTTATTTCTTAAAAACAGTCAAACGAATGAGAGCAGCATACGATATTTGCCAGCCTTCAGGAGAACTTGACGATAAGGAATCTGCATTAGCACAATGCTTTATGGCTATCGCCGGTTTTGTTAGAAAAATGAGCGGTACCTCTGATGTTGATACAGAAACAATGAATCGTCAGGTTTCAAAAATGGTTGAGGAAGCATTAAGGTACAATAAGGTTGAAAGCGTCCTTGAAGAAGGTGAGCAGGAAGATATATTTAGTCCTGAATATTTTGAAACTTTAGTAGATGTTAAAATGCCTGCAACCAAGCTCGAGCTTCTTATTAAATTGTTGAAAAAACAAATAAAAGAATATGGTAAAACCAACGGCATTGAAGCAAAGAGATTTAAAGAAATGCTTGAAAAAACCATCGAAACTTATCACGAAAGAAGAAAACATTTATCGGCAGAAGAAGCAGGCGAAACACAGGAAATAGCTTCTGAAGATATTATCAAGCAGGCAACAGAGCAGGCGTTAAGTATTCTTAAGAAAATGAATGAAAGTCGTGAGAGTTTCCGCAAGATAGGATTAACATTTGAGGAAAAAGCGTTCTATGATATTCTTATTGCTTTGCGAGACAAATATAATTTTGAATACGGCAAAGACAAAGTTGTTGATGGTGTTATTATAAATGAAAAATGTAAGGAATTAGCACGAAAAGTTAAAGAGCTAATAGATACAAAATCATCATTTGCAGATTGGTTGAATAATCAAAATGTGCGTAACGACCTTAAGCTTGAAATTAAAATCTGTTTAATTAAAAACGGTTATCCACCACAGTATTGCCCAGAAGTATTTAACAAGGTAATGGAGCAAGTCGAAAACTTTGAAGAAAACTTTTAGAAGGTTATGTAATGTTAGATAATACGATAAAACTATTTGATGTAAACATTAATGTTTCTAAAAAGCAAGAAACAGATAATAGATTGTCCTTTGCTTCTTGCAAAGCTACCATCTACAATAATTTTAGTGAAGAAAAGCCATATTCCGAAATTGATGAAGAAAGCATTTTATCTTTAAATTGCAATAATGATTTTGGGTATATAGATTTCGAATTTGCTTTTAATGAGAATTTTAGAACTCCATATATGGAGTTCTATGCTTCTTGTTTTGCGTTTAGATTAATTAAACCAAAAGCAACAATCAAATTAAATGGTGTACAAAATTTTGATAAACCATTATTCAAAGAAGTATATAGTACAAAAGTAAATAAAGACGGTAAACTCTCATGTGGAATCAGATATTATTTCAAAGAGGAGAATGATAAACAAGCATTTATCGAATGCGAAGAGTTATGCCTTGAAGGCAGAATAGCTCTTGGTAAAAAGAGAAATGTTTACGGAATTGTTGTTAGGCTTAAAAAAGAAAACAATGATTGGATAGTTCTTGATGCAAATACATATAAGGACAAAGGGTTTAACAGTATTTATAGCTATGTTCATTAGTAGAAATAAGTAAGAAGAATATTATAGTGAAACGACTTCAGTTTCTGCACTTGCACAGAAATTAAAAGGATTTGACCATCCTGTACAAGGAACACTGTGGTTTACATATAAAGGCAAAAAGCTTTCTGATATTCGTGACAATTTAGAAAATCAGAAATAACAATTATTATCTGGACAATGGAACTCTCTTGTGGTATATGTTTGTACTGCAAGGGAGTTGATTATTTATGACAACGCTTCAGGAACTATGGTATGGGAATATCAGACCGAATGAAGATAAAATTATTACTGATGAAGAGAAAAGGTTGATAGAACTTATTGCTCGGCATCACGAAACATTATCTT
>CALZHV010000089.1 GCA_945787485.1 uncultured Lachnospiraceae bacterium | reverse complement strand
CTTCTGAAGTATTTAAGCTAGAACGTACTACAAGCTGTACGCCAAATTTCTTTGCCAATTCTACTGAACGGTTATGCAATACACCTGCACCAAGAGTAGCAAGCTCAAGCATTTCATCATAAGTTACTGCATCAAGCTTTCTTGCACTCTTAACCTTACGAGGATCAGCTGTATATACACCATCAACGTCAGTATATATTTCACATGCATCCGCATGTAATGCAGCAGCAAGAGCAACTGCAGTTGTATCTGAACCACCACGTCCAAGAGTTGTATAATCGTCATACTTGTTAATTCCCTGGAAACCTGTGATTATTACTATCTTTCTTTGTTCAAGCTCATGTCTGATACGTTCTGTGTCAATTCTCTTTAAACGGGCATTTCCGTATACAGATGTTGAATGCATTGCAACCTGAAATGCATTTAATGATATTGCAGGTACGCCAAGCTTATTCATAGCCATAGCCATAAGTGCAACTGACATCTGCTCGCCTATAGTGAAAAGCATATCCATCTCACGCTTAGGCGGAATTTCATTTATATCTTTTGCCATAGCGATGAGTTCATCTGTGTATTTTCCCATTGCAGAAAGTACAACTACGACATCATTTCCTTTTTGATAATCTTCGATACATCTTCTTGCAACATTGAAAATACGTTCCTTATCTCCAACTGATGTACCACCAAACTTCTTAACTATCAGCATGTTGTCCTCCTAAAAGCTTAATATAGCTTTATTATAATATGTTTAATTCTTAACCTTTGCGAGTATATCACATGATTTATTATGTGGCAATACTTTATTGCAGTAAAGTTAATTATAATGTTGTTCTGATTCTGTTAATCATATCAACCTTAACTGATTTTTCTTCAAATTCTTTCTGAGTCATTGAAGCCGTGAGGAATGCAAATTCACCTGAAACATCTTCAACTTCCACAAATTCAACTTCGCCAAACAATTCCTTAATTGTATCTTTTGATGTTGTATCTTTAACTCTGACAAAGAATCTGCAAGCAAAATTATCCATGCTTCCAAGAACCATCTTTTCAGGTTCCCAAATCATCATAATGTTTGTTCCGTTATGCTTAACCTCATCAACAACATCCGAAACAACAGCACTTGCTGTAGGAAGCTTTCCTGCACCCTTGCCGTAGAACATTGTGTCACCAAGCATATTTCCGTTTACGAAAATACCATTGAATACACCATTAACATTTACAAGCGGATGCTCGCTGTCTACCATAAAAGGAGCTACCATCGAATAAACAGTTCCGTCTATCATTTTACTTGTACCAAAAAGCTTAATTGGTGTTCCCATCTTCTTTGAATACTTTATATCTATATCTGTTATCTTAGATATACCTTCTGTATAAATATCCTGATAATCCACCTGCTTTCCGTAAGCAAGAGACGTAAGGATAGCTATCTTTCTACATGCGTCATATCCTTCAACATCAGCTTCAGGATTTCTCTCTGCATAACCTTTTTCCTGTGCTCTCTTTAATACAGTTTCAAAATCCGAGCCTTCATCTGACATCTTTGAAAGAATATAATTTGTAGTTCCGTTTAAGATACCTGTTATTTCTGTTATTTCATCGGCAGTAAGTGACTGGTTAATTGGTCTTATTATAGGAATACCACCACCTACACTTGCTTCAAACAGGAAATTAACATTATTTTCTTTAGCAATGGCAATAAGCTCTGCACCATGTGCTGCAACCAATTCCTTATTAGATGTTGAAACACTCTTTCCCGCAAGAAGTGCGCTCTTAACAAATGTGTAGGCAGGATTGATACCACCTAATACTTCTACTACGATGGAAACATCCGGATCATTTAAAATAACATCATAATCATGAACCAAAATTTTCTCTACAGGATCTCCCGGAAAATCTCTTAAATCCAAAACATACTTTACATTTATTTCTTCTCCTGCACGCTTTGCAATACTATCATGATTCCTTGTTATTACCTCAACAACACCCGAACCTACTGTACCATAACCAAGAACTGCTATATTTGCCATTGTTACTATCTCCCTTAATTTTATCTTTATCATTTACCTGCATAGGTAAAACTATTATTATTTTTAATCCTCTTCAGGTTCCACAACATATTCAAAACCATCATCATCGGTTTCTTCTTCATCTGTTTCATCAGAAATGCTTTCTTCATCTGTTTCTTCAAACATTGCTTCATCAGAAACAGCCTCTTCCTCTGTTTCTAAATCCTCACCTGAATTATCTAAAGAATCGATTACAGCTTCAAATTCCTCTTCAGACATAATTGTATCAATTCCAATGCTAAGCACAATGTCCGCTTTTGCATTGAAATTTCCAACGTTATCTATTTTTACAACCCCGTCAAGATACCCCGTTTCGTCTCCCATAACAACTTTAGGAGTCGGTTTAATATCTTTTTCATCAACAGACACTATTGCCAGAACAGAATCAACTTCTATTCCTATCTTCATGTCGTGGGTTTCCGCAACAAGAATCTGCTTATCCCCATCATTACAATCATCCATATTGAATTTTTGTTTTATATCGTAAATTGGGATTACTTCTTCTCTAAGATGAATTATTCCCTTTATATTTTCAGCACCTGCCGGAACCGGAACAATAACATAATCCTGTTCTATTCCCTTTATCTTATCAAGCTTGGTACAATACCTCTGGTCACCTAATGTAAATACAATATACTTTATCTCTGACATTTGCATTATTCCTCCGTTTCACCTTTTGAATTAATCCATTTTAAATAAGCATTAATAAAAGGATCAAGCTCACCATCTAAAACCGCCTGCGCATTTCCAATTTCACAGTTTGTTCTGTGATCTTTTACCATCGTATATGGTTGAAGTACATAAGAACGAATCTGACTTCCCCATCCGTTATCTAACACTTCACCTCTTATATCCGAAAGCTTTTCCTGATTTTCCTGTTGTTTTATCATATAAAGCTTTGCAGAAAGCATCTTCATGGCTTTATCTTTATTACTGTGCTGTGATCTCTCATTCTGACATTGAACAACTATCCCCGTTGGAATATGTGTTATTCTGACCGCTGATGACGTTTTATTTATATGCTGACCGCCTGCACCACTTGCTCTGTAAGTGTCAATTCTTAAGTCATCGTCATTTATTTCAACAGTAATATTATCATCTAACTCAGGCATAACATCGAGTGAAGCAAAGGATGTCTGCCTTTTTCCTGCCGCATTAAAGGGTGAAATTCTTACCAGTCTGTGAACACCTTTTTCTGACTTTAAATACCCATATGCATTTATGCCGTTCACCTGAAATGTCACGGATTTAATACCTGCTTCCTCACCATCGAGATAATCAAGAACTTCTATATCATAACCTTTTGACGTTGCCCATCTTGTGTACATTCTGTACAGCATGTTTACCCAATCGCATGCCTCAGTTCCACCTGTTCCTGCGTGTAAAGTAAGTACCGCATTGTTTGCATCAAATTCACCCGAAAGCAATACTTGTATTCGATATGTTTCAAATGCCTGTTTAAACGCTTCACTCATTTGCTCTATTTCAGATACAAGTGAAGCATCGTTTTCTTCCTCAGCCATTTCTATCATTGTTTCAATATCCTGATAATCACTTTCAAGTTGTGAAAAATTATCAAGCATTTCTTTCAGGTTCTTGAGCTCTTTCATTACAGCCTGACTTTCCTCGACCTTATCCCAAAATCCCGGAGATTCAAGTTTAGCTTCAAGTTCGCTGACTCTTATCTCATTGTTAGAGATGTCAAAGTGAATCCCTCACTTCGTCAAGAGGTGCCTTATATTCTTTTAACATAAACTTGTATGAATCAAGTTCAACCACTTATATCACCACCTGTTATTATCAAAATGATAAAATCATTTTCTAATAAATATACCCACAAGATAAATTAAGCATTCTGTCCACAACACATCTTATATTTTTTGCCACTTCCGCATGGACATGGATCGTTTCTTCCGATTTTTGCACTTTCTCTCTTTATAGGACCTTTCTTTGCAGAATCATCTCTGTTGGTTCCTGTTACCTTTGCAACCTCTTCTCTTTCAACCTTTTCTTCAATCTTAACATGTAAAATCATTCTGACTGTATCTTCTCTAATAGAATCAGTCATTGCATTAAACATATCAAAACCGATAAACTTATATTCTACAAGCGGATCCTTACTACCATATGACTGTAATCCGATACCCTGTCTTAACTGTACCATGTCGTCAATATGTGCCATCCATTTTTTATCGATAACCTTGAGGAGAATAACTCGCTCAATTTCTCTCATTGTTTCGATCTCAGGGAATTCGGCTTCTTTTTCTTCGTAAAGCTTCGTAGCCTCTTCCTTAAGTCTCTGAATAAATTTCTTTACATTGCCTGATTTCTTTTCTTCCTCAGTAAGTTCAATTTTACCAAATGGAACAATCGGGCAAAGCAATGCATTTAGTTCACCTATTTCCCAGCTTTCAACCTCAAGATCTGATGAACAAGTTTTATTTACGTATGATTCTACTGTATCCTGTACCATTTTTAAGATAACATCTCTCATGTTTTCCCCGTCAAGTACACGTCTACGTTCTGCATATATTACTTCTCTTTGATCATTATTTACCTGGTCGTACTCAAGAAGATTTCTTCTTATTGCAAAGTTATTTGACTCAATCTTCTTTTGAGCCTTCTCTATAAAGCTTGTTATTGTCTTATGCTGAATCTCTTCACCCTCAGGAACATTCAATGCTTCATATACAGATTTAACCTTCTCTGAGCCAAAGAGTCTCATAAGTTCATCGTCAAGTGATAAATAGAATTTAGATTCACCCGGATCACCCTGTCTACCGGCACGACCTCTTAACTGATTATCAATACGTCTTGATTCATGACGCTCTGTTCCGATTATCTTAAGACCTCCTATTTCAGCAACGCCTTCACCGAGCTTAATATCTGTACCACGTCCTGCCATATTGGTAGCAATTGTTACGGCACCCATCTGACCTGCCTCCGCAACGATTTCAGCTTCCATCTCATGGAACTTGGCATTGAGGACTTTATGCTGAATACCCTTCTTAGAAAGCATACGTGACAACTCCTCTGATGAATCGATTGTAATGGTACCAACAAGTACCGGCTGTCCTTTTGCATGAGCTTCCTCAACCGCTGCTACTATTGCATTTAATTTCTCACGTTTCGTTTTGAATACCGAATCCTGATGATCAATTCTTTGTACCGGGAGATTTGTCGGAACTTCAACAACGTCCATACCGTAAATCTCACGGAATTCATTTTCCTCTGTGAGAGCTGTACCTGTCATACCTGCTTTTTTCTTATATTTGTTAAAGAAGTTCTGGAATGTTATTGTTGCAAGAGTTCTGCTTTCTCTCTTGACTTTTACATTTTCTTTTGCCTCTATCGCCTGATGAAGTCCGTCAGAAAAACGTCTTCCAGGCATTATACGTCCTGTAAATTCATCTACAATAAGTACTTCATCGTTATTCACAACGTAATCTTTGTCTCTGAACATGAGTGAGTGTGCTCTAAGAGCCATAATCATATTATGTTGAATATCTATATTTTCAGCATCAGAAAAGTTTTCAATATGGAAGAACTGCTCAACCTCTTTTACACCCTGTGCTGTAAGAACAACCTGCTTGTCCTTCTCATCAACAAGATAATCGCCATCTTCTTCCATCTCAGTTCCCATAATTGCATCCATCTTGCTGAGCTCAAGTGATGCTGTACCTCTCTTCATTCTTGAAGCAAGATAATTACACATCTTGTAAAGATCTGTAGATTTTCCGCTCTGTCCCGAAATAATAAGTGGCGTTCTCGCCTCATCAATAAGAACGGAGTCGACCTCATCGACGATTGCATAATTCAGTTCTCTTTGTACAAGCTGTTCCTTATAAATAACCATGTTATCTCTAAGGTAATCAAATCCAAGCTCATTATTTGTAACATATGTAATATCACAATTATATGCAGCTCTTCTTTCATCGTTCTTATAACTGTTTAATATTACACCTACCTTCAATCCGAGAAACTCATGAACCTGTCCCATCCATTCAGCATCACGTTTTGCAAGGTAATCATTTACTGTAACGACATGCACACCTTTTCCTTCAAGCGCATTAAGATATGCAGGAAGCGTAGACACAAGTGTTTTTCCTTCACCTGTTCTCATTTCAGGTATACGTCCCTGATGTAGCAATATGCCACCTATAAGCTGTACTCTGTAATGTTTCATGCCGAGTACTCTGTACGCAGCCTCTCTAACTACTGCAAACGCCTCTACCAAAAGGTCATCTAATGTTTCCCCTTCAGCAAGACGCTTTTTGAATTCATCTGTTTTAGCCTTTAACTGTTCGTCACTAAGTGCCTGCATACTTTCATCTAAGGCTTCAATTTTATCAACAATTGGGTATATTTTCTTTAACTCTTTCTCACTATGTGTTCCAAATACCTTTTCAAACAGACCCATATTAACCTCCATCTGTAACCAATCATTACTCTTTTTTATATATGAATTCCAAAAAACAAATACCGACATACTTATTTTTTGAAACACTTATCACATCATAAAGTTTAATATAACATTATTGAGAAACATACGCAACATTTTTCTTTTATTCAAAATATAGAAAAATAAAGAGCACCAGCAATGATATGCCCCCTGTCAGGCAGACAGGTAAAATATCACATCAGCCGGTGCTCTTTATTTTGTTAATTAACTCTAAAATTCAGGTTCTATTAAACCGTATGTATTTCCTTTTCTCTTATAAACAACATTAACTTCGTCAGTTTCTGCATTTCTGAATACAAAGAAGTTATGTCCCAATAATTCCATCTGTACACATGCATCTTCCGGATACATAGGTTTTACAGCAAATCTCTTGCTCTTAATAATTTCCACCTCTTCATCGTCCTCGATGTCATCTGTATTAAAGAAATCACTTTGGATAAATCCTGCATTCTGCTCTTTATCCACAATTTTTTTCTTATATCTTGTTACCTGTCTTTCAATTACTTCTACTACCATATCAATAGAAACATACATATCTTCACTAGACTGCTCTGCTCTTATAATATGCCCCTTCATCGGGATCGTAACTTCGATTTTTTGTCTTTCTTTTTCTACTGAGAATGTTATCTGAACATCTGCGTCTTCCGCGAAAAATTTTTCAAGTCTGCCAAGCTTGTCATATACGGCTTCCTTAAGTCCTTCAGTAACCTCGATATTTTTACCACTAATAATGTAATTCATGTGCCCCACTCCTTTATAGTCAAACTAATAATTCCAGGAAATGAATTATTGAAGCTATTATAACATATTCACTATTTTTTTTCCACATAATTTTAAAATACGGACATAATGCACAAATTAACGAATAATGTAAACTGTACATTGCCATTTTCATTACTCCCATAGATGAACACAGGTGTTGTCAAATTATTGTTATCTGATTATTGCTGTAAAAATATTTTCATCTGTTTTGTTATCTAATTTAAAAAAAATCATTGAATAGTTATTTTGTTTACTATATAATTAGGTTATAAATGCTAAAGGAGTGAATATATATGGACATTACTTCACTTTCAGGCGGATCTAATATTATGGTTAGCGGAACAGAAAGTATGACTCCGATAGATTTTTCAATATTAAAGAAATCTCTTGACACAGTAGAAACTACAGGTGCCATGATTACACAAATGATGGAGCAGTCTGTTAATCCTAACATCGGTTCTAATATCGATATTCGCTTATAAAAAAAGTAGCTTTAAAAGCTGGTGAAACAGTAACTGCAACTGCTACATTTACAGAATCAATTCTTGTGCAAGGAAGTCCTAAATTAAAATTACAAGTAGATTCTACAGTTTTTGAATTAAATCTTGAAAGGTCAACTTCAAATACAATTACTTTTAAAGGAACTGTAATAGAAGGTCTTAATGGTAACATATCATATAGTGATAATTGTATTACAGGGGCCCAATATATTACAGATAATTATCAGAATGTTTTAATTACAGATGATACTCAATTAACCGAATCAGATTATGTTATTGATACAACAAATCCAAAAACTCCAAGTGTAACAATTAGTAATTCTAATAGTCAAAATAAATATAAAAGTAGTGTTTCTTTTACAATTGTAAAAAATTCAGCAGATTCAGATATTGCAAAATATGAATATTCTACTAAGGAGGTCACCTTCATGAACCACGCAGAAAAAGCCCGCGATCTCTTTCTTTCCGGCTGCTCCTGCTCTCA
>CALZHV010000088.1 GCA_945787485.1 uncultured Lachnospiraceae bacterium | reverse complement strand
AGCAGGCATTTAGTTCTTACTCTTAAAGGATCATTTACACTAGTCATAATAAATGCATATGGGAAATCATTGTTTAAGTAATCAAGAAGATTAAAGACACTGTTTTTATATTCATCGCTTATTTCATTTTCCAAATACCAGTCGCACATTTCGCCGTCAAGCTTTAAATCCAAATTATATATTCCACAATTTAAAACAACCTTTTTAGGGATTGCCGTTTTGACCTCGAGATTTTTAAATATTCTTTTATATGTATCGTTTGATGCAAATATACTATATTGACAGACAAGAAAAGCTCCCGCTGAATCTCCTATCATATATAATCTTGTTAAGTCAAATTTATATTTTTCTGCATTTTTAATAATAAATTCCACGAGATAACAAACATCATAAAACGCTGCCGGATATTTATTTTCCGGTGCCAACCTGTAATTAAAATTCACTACTGCAAAGCCCCTATCAGCAAGATTTTTTGTATACAGGCTATACAGTTCTTTATCTCCGTAAAAAAACCCGCCACCATGAACATTAATAATGACAGGATAACTATCTTTTTCTTTATTTTTAGGATAATAAATATTCATTTTGTGCCAAATATCATTATCTTCATTTTCGCTGTTTATGTATGATACATTATTAATTTCACGTACAGTCGGAGTTCCCACTCCAAAATCTCTTTTTGCATCATTTTCTTTCCATTTATTCCTCAAAGCATTTGCCGATGCAATCTGCTCTATTATTTGATTGTCCGAAAGATTTCGCATCATTTTCCCTCCCAATTCAAAAAAATCAATGTAATTATTAATTATAATTAATTGATTGTAATTATACATTATATTATAATCAAATCTGGTATAACAAGGAGGTATTGCATGAAATTAAAAGAATCTTTTAAAAAATTGAAATTAAGAAATTTTATTATGCTTACCGTTGCAGGTGTTATAAATGCGTTCGGAATTACATTTTTTCTTGCACCTGTTAAACTCTTCGATAGTGGTATTTCAGGAACTTCCATGTTACTTTCACAACAGACTCCTGAATTTTTTTCACTGTCATTTTTTCTTATTGTATTAAACATTCCTCTTTTCTTGTATGGATTAAAGAAACAGGGTGTATGTTTTACGTTTTACTCTATATATGTCGTAACAGTATATTCCGTCGTAGCATGGCTTATAACGGATGTTCTTCCTATTGATGTTTCTTATGCCTCTCCTCTCGCCGAGAAGGATTTGCTTTTATGTGCCATATTCGGCGGACTTATTTCAGGTATCGGAAGCGGTCTTGCCATAAGATATGGTGGTGCTATAGACGGCATAGAAGTCATGGCAATAATATTTGCCAAGCGTCTTGGAATTACTGTAGGAACTTTTGTAATGGTTTACAACGTTCTCCTGTACATCAGTGCAGGCTTTATTCTTCACAGCTGGATTCTTCCGCTTTATTCGATTGTTACATATGCCGCAGCTCTTAAAACGGTCGATTTTATTGTAGAAGGTCTGGACCGTTCAAAGGCAGTAATGATTATAACATCCAAACCCAAGGAAGTAAGCAAAGCACTCATGAACACTTTTGAAACCGGAACAACCCTAATTGGTGCAAGCGGTGGATATTCCGAAACAGAAAAAACAATTGTTTATTTTGTCGTTAACAGATTTCAGATTGCCAAAATGAAGGATGTTGTTCATTCCATAGATGATACTGCCTATCTTACGATTTCAGATGTTGCAGATGTATTTAAAAAAGAACATTCCATAGACAATTAGTGGAAGCTTCTACTACCTAGAAGCTTCCACTAATTCTACTTAACTACTTAAATTTTAAACCATCTGAAAATGCTTTTCCAACAACATCTCCTAAAGCGATATATGTATGATTACATGGATCATACGAAATAGGCTTTAATTTTTTAGGATCAATATTTCCATCTGTTATTATTGATTCATCTGCACATACATTCACAATTTTTCCAACAAGAATACCATCCGCAAAACTTTTCACTTCACACTCAAGAGCCATAGGCAATTCATCGATTAAAGGTGCATTTACTTTAGTACTCTTTGTAGCGTGAAATCCCGATTTTTCAAATTTATCCGGAACTTTATTAGCAGATTCAACTCCGACATAATCGCATGCAACCACTGTATCCTCAGTAGCCATGCTTACGGTAAATGCTCCGGTCTTTATTATGTTGTCTGTTGTTTTATGTTCACCAAGACTAATTGTAATCTCCTGATGTTCTGTAATAATACCCCATGCAGCATTCATGGCATTAGGTGTGCCATTCTCATCGTATGTGGCAATAATTAATACCGGCATAGGAAACATTAATGGTTTTGCTCCAAAATCAACTCTACTCATTTTCTTTTTCTCCTGTACAATAATATTTTATTTTGTATTATAATATCACGTTTTATATAACAATTCTATTGCTTTTGGACAAGTATTAAATACTTTTATTACAAAATAATATCTTCTGTCATTTTTAATGATAAAAGGGATACGGTTTTTAGTTTACCTTTTTTTGTCTCCCTTTGTGTATATCCCATATTTAATGTTTCTTCATCATAAAACCCAACTATCTCGTTACTAAAACAATTATTTATCAATTCCAGTGCCTTGCTGCACCTGCTTTTTTCAATAATTGCAATACACATTACTTCTGAAATAGCTTTCATCACCTCAGATTCCAGTAAAACCTTTTTAACAATTCGAAATAACATTTCTGATATTTGTTTTGCTTTTTCTTCCCCATATATTCTCACATATTCCTCATATGCTTTGTAATCTGAAAATGATATTGTTACTATGTTATACTCTTTATTTGATATTTCAATTTCATGCTTACAGTTCCAATATTTTTTTATGTTTTCTTTTGCAATTTCATTAGTGTCAGTCAGATTCATTTTCGGTTTTCCAAGATAGAAGCCCTGTCCATAAACCACGCCAAGCTTCAGCAGAGTATTTAATTCTTCCCTTGTTTCTATACCTTCTGCAAGAATATTCATAGATGAATAATTTGCAATCTCAACTAAGCCTTTTACAAGTGCATATTTCATCGGATCCTTATCAATATTTCTTATAAGTTGTATATCAACCTTCAAATAATGAGGATGTGTATTACAAACAACATTAAGTCCTGCATAGCAGGAACCTATATCGTCTATCGCAATCTGATAACCCTGTTTTTTATAATGCTTTACCGCCTTTGTAAATTCATCTATATTTTCTATTGATTTTTTTTCTGTTATTTCAATAACTATTTTCTCGGGACTTATACCAAATTTTTCAAGCTGTTTCCTTGTAAAATCAGCTTTAAATGATTCATCCATTATAACCATTGGATTTACATTGATAAACAGTTTTCCTCTTTTCATGTTATCATCCAACTCGGCATATCTTGAAATAATCTTCTTCCTGCACAGTTTTTCCAAATGCCATGTCCTTCCGTATCTCAATGCAATATCAAAAAGTTCCTCCGGATTACTTATGCAATCAGGTGTTTTTATTCTTGTCAATGCTTCATATCCATGAACCTCGCCGTTTAACAGATTAACTATAGGCTGAAAAACCGGATATACACTTTTTTCTTCTATTATAAGGTCTAATTCTTTTTTCTGCTGTTTTATCAGTGAATCTTTTTCTGTTGATTTCATGTTAATACACCTTTCTTTTTTTCACGATTATAGAAAAGCGATGTAAATTTCACATTCATGTCAACGTAAATTTTCTGTAAATTAACTGCAGGATTGTTTTCTTTCATTTTACATATCTATTAGTTATGAATATATTTATTTTAATAAATAATAATCTTAACGGAATGATCAACCAATCCCACCTTTTTACAATATTATTTTATTTCAGTCACCTTATATCCCTCATCCGTAACAGCCTTTTCAAGTATATCATCCGCAACAGCTTTCTCAAGTGTTACAACAGCTGTCCCTGTCTGATAACTGACATTCGCACTCTTTACACCATCAACAGCCTCAAGTGCTTTTTTTGTATGCATCTCACAATGTCCGCACATCATTCCTTCAATTTTTATTGTTTTTTCCATTTCTTTACTCTCCTTTATTGTCATTTTATTTTTGATTTTATAATCATGTTTTGAGTCATGCATTCTAAATAAATTCAATCTCAAAGCATTAGTTACAACACAAAAGCTTGATAAACTCATTGCTGCAGCGGCAAACATCGGATTTAACTGCCATCCGAACAAGCCTATAAATAAACCGGCTGCAAGCGGAATACCAATAGTATTATAAATAAATGCCCAAAACAAATTTTCTTTTATGTTTCTTAAAGTTGCCCGGCTTAACCGTATTGCTGCCGGAACATCCGAAAGGGAACTTTTCATCAAAACAACATCTGCTGCGTCAATGGCAACATCCGAACCCGCACCAATTGCAATACCAATATCTGCACTTGTCAATGCCGGTGCATCATTTATTCCATCACCAACCATGGTCACCGTTCCCTTTTGTTTTAGTCTACTGATAACATTTTCCTTACCGTCAGGAAGTACTCCGGCAACCACTTCATCAACGCCTACTTTTTTACCTATCGCTTTTGCCGTATACTCATTATCTCCCGTAAGCATTACAACATGAATCCCCATATTCTGCATTTCTTTGATTGCTTTATGACTGTCTTCTTTGATTGTATCTGCTACAGCTATTATTCCAATAAGTTCATCCTCGCAGACAAAAAACAAAGGTGTTTTACCCTCTTTAGAAAGCTGCTCGTATTTTTCTTTTATGTCATCAGATACGTTGATTTGTCCTCTGATAAACTGATAACTTCCACCACATAGTTTTTTACCATGATAAAATGCGGTAAGCCCATTTCCGGGTAAAATCTTAAATTGCTCCACTTCATCTGCTATGATATCACATTGCTCTGCTTTGCAGATTATTGCTTTTGCCAACGGATGCTCACTCTTTTTTTCTAATGCATATGCCATAGTCAAAATCTCATTTTGATTTTTTCCATTAATTTTGATAATATCTGTAACTTCCGGTTCTCCACGTGTAATTGTACCTGTTTTATCCAAAGCAACAATATTTGTCTTTCCTGTTTTTTCCAAAGATACTGCTGTCTTAAATAATATACCATTTTTTGCCCCCATTCCATTTCCAACCATGATGGCAACAGGTGTTGCAAGTCCTAAAGCACACGGACAGCTGATTACCAATACAGATATTCCTCGTGCCAGAGCAAATCCTGCTGTCTGACCGGCAATAATCCAGACAATGACAGTAATCACTGCTATGGTAATAACAACCGGAACGAAAACACCTGATACCTTGTCTGCTATCTTGGAAATAGGTGCTTTTGTTGCAGACGCATCGCTAACAAGCTGAATAATTTGTGAAAGCGTTGTATCTTCTCCTACCCTTGTAGCTTCACAACGTATATATCCTGACAGGTTTGTTGTTCCCGCAGAAACCGTACTGCCGGATTCCTTGTCAATAGGCATACTTTCTCCTGTCAGTGTTGATTCATCCACTGAGCTGTTTCCCTCTGTTACCACTCCATCTACCGGAATATTTTCTCCCGGGCGAACACAGAATATATCACCTTTTATCACCTGCTCAATTGGTACAATAACTTCAGCACCATCCTTCACAAGCGTTGCCGTTTTCGGTGCAAGCTTCATCAAGCTCTTTAATGCATCTGTTGTTTTTCCTTTTGAATGTGCCTCGAGCATTTTACCTAAAGTAATAAGCGTTAGAATCGTAGCTGCGGATTCAAAGTAAAATTCATGCATATACATTGAAACCGCATCTGTCTTTCCCTTAAGCTGCGCATCAGTCATGGCAAACAATGCAAACGTACTGTAGACAAATGCTGCCACTGACCCTAATGCTACCAATGCATCCATATTGGGTGCTCTATGCCATAAGCTCTTAACTCCACTTATAAAAAACTTTTGATTTATTACCATGATAATTACCGTAAGTAAAAGCTGCAAAAGTCCCATTGCAACATGGTTTCCATCAAAAAAAGCAGGCAACGGCCAGCCCCACATCATATGTCCCATTGAAACATACATCAGCACTATCCAAAAGACCAACGATGCAATCAGACGATTTTTTAATACCGGTGTTTCTTTATCAGCAAGTTCGTCTTCATAAGAAGATACATTTGTTTTATTATTATCTTTAATTTTAAGCTTTGCGTCATATCCGGCATTACGAACTGCTGCTATTATTTCTTCTGCAGAAGCTGTACCTTCAACGCCCATCGTGTTAGTCAGAAGACTTACCGAACATGAAGTAACGCCCTTCACACCTGATACCGCTTTTTCCACTCTCGAAGAGCAAGCCGCACAGGACATACCAATCACATTATATTGTTTCATAATTTATGTTCTCCTATAATTTTTTCCATCCAAATCATATCGTACCAGTTTCCGAATTTATAACCGCATTTATGAAAAGTTCCAACCAATTCATATCCGAGTTTTTGATGAAAATACATACTTCCATTTGTCAGATATTGATTCGGATTTGAAGTGTATGCAATACATGCATATAAATTTAATATGCCCATTTCCTTAAGCTTTTTTTCCAAGCATTCATACAAAGCTCTGCCAATACCTTTTTGGTGCATATCGTTTCTGCGGATGCATCTTCTTCATGTACATTTTCTATTCTCACCTGCTTACCTCCTTTTAGTAAACCCAGCTTAATTTTATAGTTAAAATCAATATCCAGTCAATAATATGATATTTTTTATCAATAAAAAAAGAGTGAATCCACACTCTTTTTTCTTATTAACAGAATGATATTTCTTATTCACAGAACAATATTGCATTTTTACTTTTCGCTTTTACACTATACATTCCATGGTCCGCTCTATCGAAGATATCTTTGAAACTATCACCCGGATGACATTGTACAACTCCGGCACTAAAGTTATTTGTTTCTTTTAGTTTATTCAAGTTATTTTCTACATCTTCTTTTGACATTTCTCTTGTAAGGACAACGAACTCATCTCCACCGAATCTTCCGAGAATTCCATTCTCTCCAAAAAGTCCTATTAAATCCTTTGCAACCTTTTTCAAAACTATATCTCCGTACTGGTGACCATATTTGTCATTTACATTCTTAAAATCATCAAGGTCTATCATTATAAAGAAAAATTGTCCTTCTATTTTTTCTTTTAGAAACTCTTCTATTTTTTCAAATACGGTTTCTTTACGGTACAAATCCGTGAGTCCGTCTCTTTCTGCTCTTGCATTAAGATTTTTCTTCTCAAGCACCTGTTCATGAATATCCTTAATAAAGCCCATAACACTAATGATTTTACCATCATCATCCACCACACTCTTATAATGTGTGTTGTGCCAACGATATCCACCACCTGATACTAACGACAGATATTCAATATTTCCTTCTGTTTCTTTTTCACATGCTCCCCATAAAGCATCCTTAAATTTCTGTATATGAGAGCTGTGCACTAAAGGTGAAGTCTTTATATACTCACTGTAATTATTAATTTCCTTAGTCTTTTTGTTATCAGGAAAATTAAAAGAAAAGACCATTTTATCACTTTCAGGATTGTACTCGAAAAGCAACCCCTGTGCGATAGCCTCGAGTATCTTATATCTTTCTTTCTGAACCATAAGCTTTGCATTTATAGTCTTTAATTCATTCAGGCTATCTTCGTAATTCTTTTTCTCAGTAATATTATTGATGAAAGTAAGATATAATACATTTTCATTTTCATTATTTTCAATTGAAACTGCATTTAGTTCAAACCAGTTAATATTTCCATCAGTTCCATATCCTCTGAATGTACATTTTATTTCTTCTTTTTTTGAGGCATGCTCCTTGATACACGTCTTGAGCATTTCTACGTCCTCGGGAATTATCGATAAAAATATATCATGATAAAAATCTTTACTTTGTCCCTTTTTTATTCCTACACAGTCATAATACGCTTGATTTAAGTACACCGGGCGCACTTTTTCTCCAATCTCAAACAAACCAACACCCAAAGCAATATTTTCAAGTACAACCTTTATAATATCTTCACCAACACATGTAAGGCGTCGATAATCTGAAATATCATATAATTCTTTTTCTTCTGATTTCATTATTCTCTCCCAATTACATTATGTTTTACACTATGTTTTATTTTATGTCTTATCATTTGTTTTGCTATAAATTTAAGTATTGTCACTTAGTAAATATATCGTCTGTGCTACAAAAATAGTAAACATTTTGTTATCAATAATTCTACATTATTCGACTTGACACTCCCCACAGCTAAAGCAGGGGGGATTCTTGCTTCAACCACTACTGCATTGGTTAATACCTTTCGGTACCGCAACGTCTTACACAGTGTCCACAAGCTAGATTATACTG
>CALZHV010000087.1 GCA_945787485.1 uncultured Lachnospiraceae bacterium | reverse complement strand
TGATATAGAAGGAAAAATAGTTGTTCTTACAAAAGCGGATCCCGGATATGACTGGATATTTGCAAAAAGAATTGCCGGATTTGTTACCAAATATGGTGGAGCTGCGTCACATATGGCAATAAGATGTGCAGAGTTTGGCATACCTGCAGCTATTGGATGTGGTGAAAAGATATATCAGAGAGTCTGCATGATGGACAGAATGCTGCTTGATTGCGAAAATGAAAAGATAACAAAAAAATAAATATTCCCGGAATGTGAAAAAAATGTTAAATCCTCTGTGATTTACCGGATTTATCTAGTTGAATTTAAGCTGCTATGTTATAATCGGTAAATATGCACAGAGGATTATTATTTTAAGCAATAGGAGATGATTGGAAAATGTTTAAGGTTATAAGAGATTTATCCGTAAAGGACAAGATGAGAGCACTGATATGTATTGTACTTATTGTTGCTTCTGTCTGGTTGGAGCTTAAGCTCCCGGATTATATGCAGGAAATAACGACAGATATTGCACTTGCGGTTACGGGAACTGCTGATATGGGAGATATATGGCTGCAGGGTGCAAAAATGCTTTTGTGTGCACTCGGAAGTATGGTTGTTACAGTGGCAACTGCATTTTTTTCTTCACGAATAGCAGCCAATTCTTCAATGATGCTAAGAGCCAGACTTTTTGATAAGGTTGAAAGCTTTTCCATGGCTGAGATAAATAAGTTTCAGACGGCAAGTCTTATAACAAGATCCACCAATGATGTCAATCAGGTGCAGATGGTTATAGTAATGGGAATGCAGGTTATAATAAAAGCACCTATACTTGCTGTTTTTGCAATTGGAAAAATAATAGATAAAAGCTGGCAATGGAGCATGGTTACAACTGTAGCAGTTTTGATAATGTTGATTATGATAACGGTAATAGTTGTAGTTGCCATGCCTAAATTTAAAATAATACAGACATTAAATGATAATATAAACCGTATTATGAGAGAAAACCTTACCGGAATAAGAGTTGTAAGGGCATACAATGCTGAGGAATATCAGACAGACAAATTTGACAAGGCAAACCATGATATTACAGACGCTCACCTTTTTACGGGAAGAATTATGGCAGCAATGTCACCTGTAATGATGTTGATAATGAACGGATTGAATCTCGCTGTATACTGGGTAGGTGTCTATCTGATTAATGAAGCCGTTTTGGAGGATAAGATTACATTATTTGCAGATATGGTTACATATTCCGCATATGCTATGCAGGTAATTATGGCATTTACAATGATAAGTGTAATATTTGTATTTATTCCAAGAGCTTCAGTTGCAGCAAAACGTATTTATGAAGTGCTCGAAACAAAAACATCAATTGAAGACGGAGAATTTGATAAGGATACAAAGGAGCACGGAAGAATCGTTTTCAATAATGTAAGCTTCAGATATCCTGATGCTGCAGAAGATGTTCTGTCAAATATATCATTTACGGCTGAACCCGGAGAAATGGTAGCATTTATCGGAGCTACAGGTAGCGGAAAGAGCTCACTTATCAATCTTATTCCGAGATTTTATGATGTTACGGAAGGTGAAATTCTTGTTGATGGAATTAATGTTAAGGATTACAAGAAGAAAAATCTTAGAAACCGAATAGGATATGTATCACAAAAAACCGTAATATTTACAGGGAGTGTAGCTGAAAATATAGGTTATGGTGACAATGGAAAAGCCAAGACGACTAACGAGGATATAGAGCTTGCGGCTCAGATTGCACAGGCAAAAGAATTTATAGATAATCTTGATGGCGGAATAAATGCCAGATTGTCACAGGGGGGTACAAATATTTCGGGAGGACAAAAACAAAGAGTTTCGATAGCGAGAGCAATATGCAGAAAACCGGAAATATTTATTTTTGATGATTCATTCTCAGCCTTAGACTACAGAACCGACAGAGTCTTAAGGGAAGAGCTTGAGAAGAAAACAAAAGGAATAACAAAGCTTGTTGTTGCTCAGCGTATAGGTACAATAATAAATGCAGATAAGATTATTGTACTTGATGACGGTGAAATTGTAGGCATGGGTACTCATAAAGAGTTGCTTAAGAACTGTGAAGTATACAAGGAAATTGCTTACTCACAGCTGTCAAAGGAGGAACTTGAATAATGGCACATGGACATGGAAATAGAATGGCAGAAAAGCCAAGGGATTTTAAAAAGACATGGTTAAAACTTATAACATATTCAAAGCAATATATGCCGCTTGTAATAGTGGCTATAGTGTTTGCGTGTATAGGTACTGTGTTTACCATTATAGGTCCAAATAAAATCAGTGACATGACAAATCTCATTCAGGAGGGTCTTGAAAATGAATTTAAGGCAGCATACGGAATGGGTGAGTCGGCAGGTATAGATGTTGATGCGATTGTAAAAATAGCAATAACACTTGGTATTATGTATGGCATCAGTGCTATTTTGACATATCTTCAGGGACTTATAATGACGGTTGTGACACAGAAGGTAACATACAACTTAAGAGACGGCGTTTCTAATAAGATAAACAAATTGCCTCTTAAATATTTTGACGAACACAGCACAGGTGATATTTTGAGCCGTGTGACTAATGATGTAGACACAATCGGTATGACATTAAACCAGAGTATAGGAAATATGGTATCGGCAGTTGTATTGTTTTTGGGTTCTCTTATAATGATGTTTTATACAAATGCGATAATGGCACTTGCCGGAATTGTTGCAACGATAATCGGCTTTTTCATTATGTCACTTGTTGTAGGCAAATCGCAGAAATATTTCCGCGAACAACAACAGGCACTCGGAAATATAAATGGTCATGTTGAAGAAATTTATTCCGGGCATACAGTATTAACAGCATATAATGGCGAAGAAAAGGCACGAAAGGAATTTGACGAATTAAACGAACAGCTTTACAACAGCACGTGGAAAGCACAGTTTTTATCAGGATTTATGATGCCTATGATGGGATTTATCGGAAATCTTGGATATGTTGCAGTCTGTATAATAGGTGCATTTTTGGTTATCAATAAGGGTATGGATTTTGGTGTAATAACTGCATTTATGATTTATATCAGATTATTTACGCAGCCGTTGTCACAGTTTGCGCAGATAGTTAATAACATGCAGAGCGCTGCGGCAGCAGGAGAAAGAGTATTTGCAGTCCTTGAAGCGAAGGAAATGCCGGATGAATCAGAAATAACAAACAGACTTGATAATATAAAGGGCAGTGTTTCTTTTGAACATGTAAAGTTTGGATATGATAAAGACAATATAATAATCAAGGATTTTTCGTACAATGTTGAGCCGGGACAGAAAATTGCCATTGTTGGTCCGACAGGTGCAGGTAAAACAACCATGGTTAACCTTTTGATGAAGTTCTATGATTTAAACGGTGGTGATATTAAAATAGATGGAGTATCGATAAAAGAGCTTACTAGAGAAAACATTCATTCTTTGTTTGGAATGGTGTTGCAGGATACATGGATGTTCGAGGGTACGATAAGAGAAAATATAGTATATGACAAAAAAGATGTTTCGGATGAAGATTTAAAAAAGGCATGCAAGGCTGTAGGGCTTGATAAGTTTATAAGATGTCTTCCAAAAGGCTATGATACGGTAATGGACGACAAAACAGCACTTTCTGCAGGTCAGAAACAGCTTATTACAATTGCAAGAGCCATGGTGGAAAATGCACCGCTTCTCATACTTGATGAAGCTACAAGCTCTGTAGATACAAGAACAGAAATTGTGATTCAAAATGCCATGGATACACTTATGAAGGGAAGAACATCTTTTGTAATTGCACACCGACTTTCAACGATAAAAAATGCAGATTGTATACTTGTTCTTAAGGATGGAGATATAATCGAAATGGGCAATCATGAAAAGCTGTTAAAGGACGGAGGATTTTACGCAAATCTTTATAACAGCCAGTTTAAGGAGACAAGTCAACCGGCTTAAACATATACTGGATTTAATTATATAAAAGTGATATAATACTGAACCAAAGGAGGATAAAATATGGGCTTTTTTAAAGACTTTAAACGAGACTTTGCACAAGCTATAAATGAGCTTATGCCTGAAAATGATGAGTTGGCAAATGAGTATGACGATGAAGACATGGTCAATACTTTTGATGAAGATAATATAGATATTGCTCCTGAGGATTTGCTTGAAGATATTGACGAGACAAACGATGAAGCAGAAGATAATGAAAAAGAAGAACATGATACTTTAAGTATGCTCGAAGATATGGAAAATGATCAGACCATGTACGAGATAAACAATTCCGATACAGAAGAGAAAAAGGAAATTCCTGAAGCTGAATTAATTTCCGATAATGAGTTTAATACATTGGAAGAGGTCGGAACGGAACTTGAAGATGTGGTTGTTGATATGGGAGACGAAGAAGTCCCGGATAAGATACTATCAGATGACATACAGAAAGATGAACTTGAAGAAGAGCTTGATGAAGAAGCAATGCTAATAGGCGAAGAAACGGATGAATTAAAGGCAACAGATGAACTCGATGAAGAAAACATGATTGAAAATCTTGAGGATGCGCTTGCGGTTGAAGCAGAGACAGAGGAATTAACACAGGAAAATGATATGAGAAATGTTGATTTTGAGAAGGCTGTCTCAGATGCTGTATTGAAGGAAGAAGAAATAGAAGCAAAACAGGAAGAACAGCCAAAAGAGTATGAAGATGTAGAAGAAGAGGAGAAGGATATGTCTGATGTAACTGCTGTTTCACAGGAAAATGAAGTAGATGGTATGATGACAGATGATACTACTTATATTACAAAAAATACAAAAATTAAAGGTGATATAGAAACCGAGGGCGGAGTAGATCTTATCGGAGCTGTAGAAGGAAATCTTACCTGTATCGGAAAGCTTATTGTCGGCGGAACAATTAAAGGAAATGTAAATGCCGGTGAAGTATATGCAAACGGTGCAAAAATTGAAGGTGAAATTACTTCAGACGGCAGTGTAAAAATCGGTGTCGGTTCTGTCGTTGTAGGTAATGTTGTTGCCACTTCGGCAGTCGTTGCAGGTGCCGTAAATGGTGATATCGATGTTAAAGGCCCTGTTATTGTGGATTCGACAGCTGTAATAATGGGTAATATTAAATCCCGTTCAGTTCAGATTAATAACGGTGCCGTTATAGAAGGCTTTTGTTCACAATGCTATTCAGAAATAGATGTAAAAAGCTTTTTTGAATAAAACATATACGAAATTTACTGAGGAGAGAAAGATATGGAGATGAACAGAGTTTTACTTAAGTTAAGCGGAGAAGCTCTTGCGGGAGATAAAAAGACAGGCTTTGACGAAGCAACTGTAATTGAAGTAGCCGGGCAGGTTAAACAAATATTAGATAAAGGTACACAGGTAAGTATTGTTATCGGTGGTGGTAATTTCTGGAGAGGAAGAACTTCAGATAATATGGACAGAGTAAAAGCAGACCAGATTGGTATGCTTGCAACAGTTATGAATTGCATATATACTGCTGATATGTTCAGGAGTAAGGGTATAAAGAGCCACATTATGACTCCATTCATGTGCGGAAGTATGACTGAGCTTTTTTCAAAAGACAAAGCTATTGAGTATTTGGAAAAGGGAGAAGTTGTATTTTTTGCAGGAGGAACAGGACATCCCTATTTCTCTACGGATACAGCAACTGTTCTTATGGCAATTGAGATATGCGCAGATGTTATTTTATCAGCTAAGGCTATAGATGGCGTGTATGACAGTGACCCTAAAACTAATCCAAATGCAAAGAAATATGACCAAATGAGCATTAGCGAAATAGTAGATAAAAAGCTTGGTGTAATTGACCTTGCATCTGCGGTGCTTGCAATGGAAAATCATATGCCAATGATGTTGTTTGGACTTAATGAAGAAAATAGCATTGTTAAAGCAGCAACAGGACAATTTACAGGCACATTAGTTACATGTGATTAATTATAATAATTGGAGGAAGAAAAATGTTAACACAGTATGAAAACAAAATGCAGAAAACTTTGGAGTCACTTGAATCGGAATTTAGCTCAATAAGAGCAGGAAGAGCTAATCCACATATTCTTGACAAGCTTAAGGTTGATTATTACGGTGTTCCGACACCTTTTCAGCAGATTGCAAATATAACAGTTCCTGAGGCAAGAACCCTTATGATTCAGCCTTGGGAATCAAGTATCATTAAAGATATTGAAAAAGCAATAATATGCTCAGACCTTGGTGTTACACCAAACAACGACGGAAAGAGTGTAATAATCAACTTCCCTGAGCTCACAGAGGAGCGCAGAAAGGAACTCGCAAAGGATATAAAGAAAAAGGGCGAGGCTGCAAAGGTTGCAGTGAGAAATGTAAGAAGAGATGCAAATGATGCATTTAAGAAGATGAACAAAGCAAGTGAAATGTCAGATGACGAATTAAAGACAAACGAAGACAAGGTTCAAAAGCTTACAGATAAGTATGTTGATATGATTGATAAAGCTATCGATACAAAGTCAAAAGAAATTCTTACAGTTTAGGAGTGTAGATTTTTGCAAAAAGTAATTGACGGAGAAACATTGGAAATTCCACAGCATATTGCCATTATAATGGATGGTAATGGCAGATGGGCAAAGAAAAAGCATATGCCGAGAGGCTATGGACACAAAGCCGGAGCTAAAGTCATAGAACAGATATGTGACGATGCAGACAAGCTTGGAATCAAATATCTTACAGTATATGCTTTTTCTACAGAAAACTGGAAAAGATCGGTTGAAGAAGTAACCGGAATAATGAATCTTTTAAGATTTTATTTGAAGGACAGCGTAGAAAGAGCATCGAAAAACAATATGCGTATACGTGTCATCGGCGACAAGAATGCGTTGGACAAGGATATTCAGGATTTGATTAATGATGCTGAAGAAAAAACAAAGCATTTCGATGGCTTTAATTTTACGATTGCACTTAATTATGGAGGAAGAGATGAGATTAAGAGAGCTGTACAAAAAATCTCCTCCAAAGTCAAAAATAATGAGCTTGATCCGGAGATGATAGATGAGCAGACAATATCAAATGAATTAGATACTGCCGAGCTTCCGGATCCTGACTTGCTTATACGTACAAGTGGTGAATTGAGATTATCAAATTACCTTATTTGGCAACTCGCATATACAGAATTCTATTTTACTGATGTATTGTGGCCGGATTTTGATATGAACGAGTTGAAGAATGCCATTAAATATTATAATGGCAGAGATAGAAGATATGGCGGGGTTAAATAAATGTTTAAAACAAGATTTTTGAGTGGAGCAGTATTGACATTGATTATGATAGCTGTCTTGTATTTTGGCGGTTATGTTACAGGTGTTTTTGTGTTCGCTTTATCAATACTTGGTGTTATCGAAGTATTAAGAATATATGATTTGCACAAGAAGGCACCGGGTGTCTTAGTATATATTTTCACGGCACTATACTATGCTTTGCTTTTCTTAAATCTTGATAAATATATAGTTCCTTTAATAGTTGTGTTTGTTTTGGCACAGCTTATAACATATGTTGTTACAACTCCAAAATATAAGGATGTAAATGCGGCAGCAGCAGTTTTATCATTTTTTTATGTGACGGTTATGCTTTCATACATGTATCAAATCAGAGTATTAGAGCATGGCGGAGCATTTGTTGTTATGATATTCATTTGTTCATGGATTAATGATACATGTGCATATCTTGTCGGTGTCAAGTTTGGAAAGCATAAAATGACACCAAAGCTAAGCCCGAAGAAGAGCGTTGAAGGTCTTATCGGAGGAATAGCAGGTGCTGCAATATTTGGAGCATTATATGGAATATTTATCAATGCGAAGGTATTTGAACTTGAAAACGCAGCATTAATATTTGCAATAGTTGGCGCCTTAGGTGCGGGAATGGCTGTCCTGGGTGATTTGACTGCATCTGCAATAAAAAGAAACAATGACTTAAAGGATTACGGAAAGCTTATACCGGGACATGGCGGAGTAATGGACAGGTTTGACAGTATTATTTTTACTGCCCCAATAATCTATTATTTGCTGCTTTTTATGACCGGTAATTTTGGAGGCTAAAATGAAAAATATAGCTATAATTGGTTCGACAGGGTCTATTGGAACCCAGACACTTGACATAGTAAGAGCAAATAAGGATATAAATGTCGTTGCATTGGCAGCAGGCAATAATATAGAATTACTGCAACAACAGGTTAGGGAATTCAAACCTGAAATAGTAGGTATTTGGAGTGAGGACAAGGCATTAGTGTTACGTGAAGCCTTGTCTGAATTTGATATTAGGATAGTTTCCGGAATGGATGGCTTGATTGAGATTGCAAAATATGATAAAACTCAATTGCTTGTAACTGCAATAGTTGGCATGATAGGAATAAAGCCAACAATATGT
>CALZHV010000086.1 GCA_945787485.1 uncultured Lachnospiraceae bacterium | reverse complement strand
GCAGGACAGATGAAGAATGCAGGTGATGAATCTGCTGAGATTATAAAGGAACTTTCCGAATCAAATGACAGAACGACAGAAGCGATTGAAAGGATAGGCAAGCAGGTATATGCCACAAATGATTCGGTTCAATCTATTAAAGAGGCAATTGTTATTATCCGTTCGATAGCAGAAGAGACAAATCTTCTTTCTCTCAATGCTTCCATAGAAGCGGCCAGAGCAGGAGAACATGGCAGAGGATTTGCTGTTGTTGCTTCTGAGATACAGAAGCTGGCTGAGCAGTCCAATGAGTCATCTGCCAGAATTGAGGAGGTTATTGATGCATTACTCAATGAATCAGAGACGACAGTTAGTGTTATGGAAGAGGTAAAGGTCATTGTTGAACAACAACAGAGTAAGCTTGATGATACAAAGGCTAAGTTTGAGGATGTAGAGTATGGTATCAATGTGTGTCGTGAAGAGACCGAGGGAATTCAGGCACAAACGATTCTTTGCAATAAATCAAGAGGAAAGGTTATTGATGTAATTCAGGGGCTTTCTGCTATTTCAGAGGAGAATGCGGCATCAAGTCAGGAAACAAATGCATCTATGGAAGAACTTAATTCAACAATTTCGGGTATGGCAGATGCGGCAGGCGAGCTTATGATTCTCTCTGAACAGTTGGATGAGCAGTTGAAATTCTTTCGCATATAATTAGTATTTATTTGGTATTTAATTTAATATTTAATTTGCCATATATATGTTCTAAATAAAAAAACTCCGATTTTATAAAATTGGAGTTTTTTTATTTAGAAGAATGTATTATAATAATATCAAATGTTTGACAGGCAAATATTTGATATAAAAGTGACAGACAAAAATTAATTATTTTTATTTAGCTGAAAGAAAAATCATGTTTCTTTTTGTATAGTTTTGGAGTGATTTATATGATAAAAGAAAATCGTATACAGCAGGTCTTTCACAGCTTAGTAAATTATTCAATGAGTAGTGCTAAGTGTGTTATTATTGTAAATAATAAAACAAAGAAATATAAATGTTTACAAAGAAACGAATGCTTTAAATCTATTATTGTGGAAGAAGGTACTACAGAAGAATTATATAATGCTTTATTCTTAAATAACAAAAAAGATGATAAAACAGATGTAGGTGATTATAAAAAATTCAAAAATTTATCTGTATTTGATCGTGATCATTACTCTGTAAATCTTAATGTTGTTGTGAACGATAAGGAATATGAATTCAGACTTCTTCAAACTCGTATTAATGATGATGAAATGTCAATCGTTATTATGGAACAGGATCATATTTATGACAGCAACCTTATAGAAAAAGAAAAGGCAGATATATTTCAGGAATCATATTTGTTTTCCATGATTGTCGACTTAAAGGAAGATGCATGTATTAATCCTAACACAACAGAGGTAAGATCCGAACGACAGGATTTTATGGATATAAAATACTCCGATTGGAGACTTATGATATCAAATATGTTTAAGGAACAGGACCGAATTTTATTTTTGCGTGCTTCATCCATAGAAAATGTTATTAATACATTGGAAAGTAAGCCACGTTTTCATATTGATTTACAGATGATGAATATGCAGGGGCAGTATGCGTGGTCGCGTCTTGATTTTGCAAGAATGAAGAATTTTTCACGTGAAAATCCAAGATTTCTATATACAGTTAAGGATATTTCCGAAGAAATGAATCAATTACTTAGGCAAGAAGGTATTACAAAAGCAGTCGAGGAACAAAATAAAATTTTGCAACATGCAGACCAAGAAAGAACACGTTTTTTTGCAAATATGTCGCATGAGTTTAGAGCTCCGATAAATGCAATTATGGGAATGAATGAAGTTATTCTTGCCAACAGCAACGAAGATATTATTCGTGAATATGCAGGTCATATTAAAGATGCAAGCAGGATTTTGCTACAGCTTGTAAATGATGTTTTGGATTTTTCAAAAATAGAAGCCGGAAAAATGGAAATTGTTCCGGTCGAATATGAGAATGAGGCATTGATTCAAAATGTGAGCAATATGATTAAGTTAATGGCTGAAGAAAAAGCTTTGAAATTTGATGTAAAAATTTCGGATGATGTACCCAAAAGACTTTTTGGAGATGAAATTCGTATATCACAAATATTGACAAATTTACTTACAAATGCAGTAAAGTACACTGACAATGGAAAGGTTATATTGTACGAAAATATTGCAAAAGATGCGCAGGGAATGGATGCAATTGAATATGTGGTTGAGGATACAGGTTGTGGTATTAAACCCGAAGATATGGAAAAATTGTTTGATACATATGGTCGTATAGACATAGAACGAAATCGCCGTGTGGAAGGTACGGGTCTGGGAATAGGTATTGTTATTGGACTTTTAGATGCAATGAACAGCACGTTAAAAGTGGAAAGTGAGTATGGAAAAGGCTCGCGCTTCTCATTTGTTCTGACCCAAAATTATGTAGAAACAGCAGCTTCATCACAGGATGTAGATAATATAATCTTGGATAAAGAAGTAAATCTACGGAATAAGAATATCCTGTTAGTTGATGATGCATTGTTAAACCGTATGGTTGCAGATGTATTATTAAACCAGCTTGGCGGAAAAGCTGATATGGCTGATAACGGTTTTGATGCGCTTAAGATGATGGAGAAAAAGGAATATGACATTGTATTCCTAGATCATAATATGCCTGATATTGATGGTATAGAAACATTAAAACGTGCTCGTGGTATAAGTGAATACTATAAAAATACGATTTTTATTGCATTGACAGGCCATGCTTCATCAACAGCACGTGATGAGTATATGTGTATGGGATTTAATGATTACCTTGAAAAACCTGTTAGTATTGACAAGATTAAGGAAATAATACAAAGATTATTATAATAAGATTTAATTGATTAATAAAATTAATAACAATGTTACGGAACAGTCAAGTGATTTTTTACTTGGCTGTTTTCTTTTATAGTAATAATTCTTAAGAAATGCTTAATTTAAATAATGAATTTGGCAAAAATACTTTAGTATATTTATATTTAGTGATATAATTATATGCAGATGACTACATACAAGATAGTGTCAGGTAACGTGAAAAAAATTACATACGGAAGGGGAGAAAATTCGTGAAACATTCTTTAAGGATAAAATTAATAGAAATGGCGCTGGTTACAGTTATTATTGCCTGTTTTGTAATGGGTATAAATTGTATTATGGTATCAAGAAGTGTAACCAAAGAAGATTCGGAGGAAACATTAGTTCTTTTAAATAAGAATCAATCTGATCGTGTTAATACTACGATAAATATGATTGAACAGTCTGTTGATTCACTTAGCAATATTACAATATCGTCTATATCTGATTTTAGTAAGTTTAAGAGTGATGGAAAGTATGTGGAAGAGTGTACAAAGTCTCTCGAGGTTACTACAAATAATATAGCAGAGAATACAAAAGGAGCACTTTGTGCATACATAAGATATAATCCGGAATTCACGGAACCGACATCGGGAATTTTTATATCTAAATCCGACGACAAGTTTGAATTTTTGGAACCTACTGATTTTAGTATATATGATCCCTCAGATTTGGCGCATGTTGGATGGTATTACATACCGGTTCAGGCAGGGGAACCAATTTGGATGGATCCATATATGAATGAAAATATCAACAAATATATGATATCGTATGTTGTGCCTATTTTTATAGATAATACATCTGTCGGTATAGTGGGAATGGATGTTGATTTTTCAGAAATTGAGCAGATTGTTGCTGATACAAAGGTATATAATACAGGGTATGCATACCTTATAAGTGCACAGGGTAATATTTTGTCACATAAAGATTACAAGACGGGAAGAAGTATGAATGAAGTTCTTCCGGACGAATATAAGATTATAAATGATGCTTCAAACGAAGGAAAAGTTATAAGCTGTGGAGATAACTGTATCATTTATATGACTTTGGATAATGGCATGAAGCTTGTATTAACAGTACCGGAGAAGGAAGTATTGGAAAGTACTAATACACTTACGAAAAAAATTATAAAGATGGCATGTTTTGCGATTATTCTTGCAGGAGTATTTGCATTCTTCGTAAGTGGAACGATATCTAAGCCTATTAAGAAGCTCACAGATATTATCCGTAATACTGCTAATCTTGATTTTACAAATAATATAGATGATGAAAAGCTGATGAAACGACAGGACGAAATCGGAGTTATGGCGAATGAAATTACGGGTATGCGGAATAACTTAGAAAACATGGTAAAAAATATTGATAGCTCATGTATAGAGTTAAATGCCAGCATTAACCATCTGCAAAGTTCTTCAGAAGGAGTTGCAGAGATAGCTGAGAACAATTCTGCATATACCGAAGAACTTGCGGCAGGAGTTCTCGAATCAGGAAATTCAATAGAAAAAGTACAAGACAATTTAAATATAATTAATGAAAATGCAAACTCTATAGAGAGATTATCCAAACAGGGTAGAGAACTTTCTGCAGAGATTATGAACAGAGCTGTTGACATGAGACAGTCGACAAAGAATGCTTCTGAAAAAACACGTGGCATGTATGAAAGTGTTAAAAAGGAAGCAGAGAAGGCTTTGGAGAAATCAAGATCAGTTGAAAAAATCAACGAGCTTACAGGAGCAATATCCAGTATTTCCTCTCAGACAAGTCTGCTAGCTCTTAATGCATCTATTGAAGCAGCAAGAGCAGGTGAGGCAGGAAGAGGTTTTTCGGTAGTTGCCTCTGAGATTAGCAATCTGGCAAAGCAAACAGGTGATACAGTTGCAAGCATTAATGAAATTGTTAACGAGGTTAGTTCTGCAGTAATTGATATGACAAAATGCCTTGATCAGGCAATCGGATTTATGGGAGATACTGTTTTAGAGGATTATCAAAATTTTGGAAAAGTAAGCGAACAGTATAAAAATGATGCAACAATTGTAGATGACAATATGGAAAGTGTAAATCAAGCTATTATCAGCCTTTCAAATAATATTGCCATGATAAAGGAGGCCATGGATAATATATGTAGTGCTGTAAGTGAAGCCGGAATTAGTATCAATGAAATAGCAAACAGTACATCCGATATGACAGGACAGATTGGAGAAAATAAGAATGCTGTTGATAATAGTATGGAGAACATAAAAGCTCTTACAAAAATTGTTGAACAATTTCAGATAAATTAAGTAATATGGAAAAAGCTATCCGAAAATAAGGATGGCTTTTTTATTTTATATGTATTTTGATTTTTACAACAATTTTACAATTATTTTATATTATTACAATATAATTTGTGTCAAATGAAAATATATGATATAATTACCAAAAATAATGCGTAATAATTAGTTAATATTAATAAATAATTAAATCATGTTATAATCATACTTATTACTATATGAATATAATGTGTGTTTTATTAGTAATATTAATTTTTTTTCTTCACTATCTTTTGAATATAAAGTAGAAGATAAAGAACGGTTATATATCTTTTGCTTTTGATAATATTTTATAATTACTAATTTAATAAAGTGAGGGATTAAATGGGGTTAGTATTTACAAATGATGAGTGTATTGGATGTAACAAGTGTATCAGGGCATGTAGTTGTTTGGGTGCGTGTGTTGCAATTGAAGAGGCTGGTAATCCAAGGATAAACGTTGATGAGGAAAAGTGTGTAGCTTGTGGTGCATGTATTGATGCCTGTGAGCACCATGCAAGAGAATTTAATGATGATACTGAACGATTCTTTTCAGATTTGAAAAAAGGAGAGAGTATATCTATTCTTCTTGCTCCTGCATTTAAGGCAAATTACCCTGCCGAATATGAAAAAGTGTTGGGTGGTTTGAAGAAATGTGGCGTTAATAGGATTATCAGTGTTTCTTTTGGTGCGGATATTACTACGTGGGGATATTTGAATTATGTTAAGAAATACAATTTTACAGGTGGTATTTCTCAACCATGTCCTGCAGTAGTAGGATATATTGAACGTTATGCACCACAGTTGATTGAAAAACTTTTTCCTGTACATAGTCCGATGATGTGTGGAGCGATATATGCCAGAAAAGAGATGGGAATAACAGACAAGCTTGCTTTTATTAGTCCCTGCATAGCAAAAAAAGCAGAAATTGATGATCCAAATACAAAGGGTTATATTTCATATAATGTTACATTTGATCATTTGATGAAGTATGTGCGAAAGAATCGTATTTATGGTGAGTTGGCAAAGGATGAAATTGAATATGGTTTGGGTTCGATTTATCCTATGCCGGGTGGATTAAAGGAAAATGTATATTGGTTTTTAGGTCAGGATGTTTATATTCGTCAGATTGAAGGGGAAAAGCATGTTTATAAATATCTTGATGCACATAAAGATGAGATTGCAAAGGGAATGAACAAGGAATTGTTTATTGATGCGTTAAATTGTGGAATGGGTTGTTTGTACGGAACAGCAGTTGAAGAAAGTAAAACACAAACAGGTGATGCACTTTATAATGTTCATCAAATTCAGGAAAGCTGTAAGAAAAATAACAAGCTAAGTGCATGGTCAAGAAAACTTACACCGGAACAAAGGCTTAGCAAGCTTAACAAACAATTTGCAAAATTAGATTTAAATGATTACATTCGAGGTTATACTGACCGTTCAAGTAAATGTGCATATGAAAAACCAAATGCCCAAGAACTCGATGCCATTTTCACACAAATGAAAAAAACAACTGAAGAATCACGAAATATTAATTGTGAATGTTGCGGTTATGAATCCTGTGAAATGATGGCTACTGCAATACACAATGGATATAACAAGATGGAAAATTGTATTCATTATTTAAAAGCAGAAGTTGAATTAGAAAAAGAAAAAGCATATGAACTAGCACAGATGCTTAATGTTGAGAAAGAAGAGATTAAAAATCAACAGATACTAATTGATGATACAATTAAAAATGTAAATGATTTATTTGGCAATCTGTATAATTCTGTTGAAAGTATGGTTCGTGGCAATGATAGGAATGCGGAAGAAAGTAATTCTATAACAAAGGATATACAGGAAGTATCGGATTTTTGTAATGAACTTGACAATGCAATGGCAAAAATAAATTCTCTCATTGATGAGCTTAGTGACAATAATGCAGAGGTTGTAGCTATAGCTACACAGACTAATTTGCTTGCTCTCAATGCTAGTATAGAAGCTGCAAGAGCAGGTGAAGCAGGACGTGGCTTTGCAGTTGTTGCAGATGAGATAAATAATCTTGCAGAAGATTCAAAAGTTACCGCTAACAAGAGTAACGACAGCCAGATTAAAATAATTGAATCTATACAGAAGATTAGGAAGGATACAGAGCTTCTTCTTAATGTTGTTAACGAAGTTAACAAAAGAACAAAGAATTTGGCAACATCAACGGAAGAAATTGCAACATCATCAAACGAAATTATAGAGGCGGCAAATGGTGTTAAAGAAAAATTGTATATGTTGCATAACAGTTAATTTAAAGCTGTTATATTAATTCAAAAAATGGCAATAATAATTAAGAATATTTAAATGACCAAACATGAGGAATTAATATGAAAAACAGATTTAGCGGTAAATATTATAAGTTTGTATCGAAAGATAAATTTATTTTTGCAATAATTGATAGTTTATCTAATGAAGGATTAATAAAGCAAATAATAACTAAAGATGGAAGCTTTCAGATTGCCGATTATAACTCGATAATCATTGAAAATGATACAGTTTCTATAAATATAGAACAGGAAAATTTGATTATGAAAGGCATACTTAAGATGTCTGACTTTCATCCTCTGAAGCATAAAGCGATGGGTCCGTTTTCGATTTTTTCTATGGAATGCAGTCATGAAATATATTCAATGTATCACAGAATAGACGGAAAAATACATTATAACGGAAACGAACATGTTTTTCATGAAGGATTTGGATATATAGAGGGCGATGCGGGTGTTAATTTCCCTGAAAAATATATCTGGTATAACTCGGTAGGTGAAGATTATGGTGTTACACTTGCGATTGCAACGATACCGTTTGGCTTCATAAAATTTACAGGGTTACTTGGATTTATAAGTTATGATAATAAGGAATACGATTTATGCACATATACCGGAGCAAAAATTGTATTAAATAATCCAAACAAAATACAAATTAAAAAGAAAGATTATAAGCTTACAATCACACTTAATGAGCATGGCGGACATTTACTTAAAGCGCCTGTTGCCGGAAATATGGACAGGCTGATAAAAGAAAATGTAGCTGTGGAAACAGAATTTTGCCTAAGCAAAAACGATAAAATAATACTACAAAGACACGATGAAAATTCTTCATTGGAGTATATGTATTAATCAATATTAATACCTCGTTTGGTATATACCATACGAGGTATTTTATGTTATATTTAAATAATAAACATGCGCTTGATCCGA
>CALZHV010000085.1 GCA_945787485.1 uncultured Lachnospiraceae bacterium | reverse complement strand
GGCATATTGTGTTATACTGTATAAACAAAGATTTAAGTTTAAAAAAATGAGGAATTTTATGATTAGAATTGCAATTGTAGATGATGAAAAAATAATCACAGATATGGAGCAAAAGAAAATAAAAAATATATTGGATTTATTTTCAGAGGAATATGAAATTTATGTTTTTACAGACGGAATAACTTTATTAAATCAATTTGACAATTATAAATTTGATTTAATTATTCTTGATATTGATATGCCAGATATTACCGGAATGGATATTGCTAAAAAACTTCGTGGGAAAGATATAGATATTGAAATAATATTCGTTACTAATAAAGATGATTTTGTTTATGATGCGATAAAATACAGTCCGTTTCGATTTATAAGAAAATTGAAATTTGATTCTGAAATATATGAAGCATTGAAAAATTTTATTTATAAAAGAGAAAAAGAAACTATAGTAAAAACATTTTCAACAGACTATGGAAAAAAGATGATTCAGATTAATAAGATTATTTTTATAGAAGTCAGAAGTCATAAATTAACTGTTTATATGAATGATAATAAAGATTTTATTGCAAATGGAAATCTTAAAGATATTGAAAATGAAATAGCTGAATATGGATTTATAAGGATACATCAGAGTTATCTTGTTAATTTCCAGTATATAAACATCATAAAGCAAAAAGAAATTGTTTTAGATAATGGACAATCTTTACCGATCAGCAGAGGAAAGTATGAAAATGTAAAAATGCAGTTTGTACGTTTTTCAAGGGAGCTGTAGAAATGATATGGAATATTGTTGAATATATTGTTACAATAATTGAGTATTACATATATGCTGATTTTATGGTAAAATTTTTGAATCCGAAAATGAAATGTCAAACCGTCTTATGCTATGGAATAATTGTGTTTTTTGATTCTGTAATCACGATTATTTTTAATTATTATATCATTTTTGAAGGAATTTTATGTTCTTTAAGAATAATCGGTAACTTTATAATTGCAAAAATTTTTCTGAAAGGAACTACTTACGAAAAAATATTTGCATCATTTATTACCGATACTTCTGTTTTACTAATAAATTTTATAACCTTAAGTATTTTCAGCAGAATTTTTGAAAAAAGCATAGCTGAACTTATAACAGAACGAGGAATATTAAGAATAACAATATTGTTCATAACAAAATTTTTGTTTTTTATTATTACAAGATTCATTGTAAAAATGAAAAAAAAAGATGAATATACTTTCAGCGTTACAGAGTGGATTACATTAAGTGTTATTTTTATAACAACTATGTTCGTTGAAATTCAAATATTTCTTTTATCTATGAAATATAATTTATCTATGAATAGTTTATTTTCTATAAGTGCCGGTATAAGTTTGATGTTAATTAATATATTGGTTTATATTCTTATGATGAAGATAAGCAGGAACAATAAAGAAAAAACATCGCTGATTATAGATAAAATGCAGTTAGAAATGTATAAATCGCAATTATATGAATCTGAAAAACGATATGATGAAATTAGAAAAATTCGTCATGATATGAAAAACCACTTTCAATGCATTTTAGCCTTGCTTTCAGAAAATGAAATTATTAAAGCAGAAGAATATATAAATGATATGTTAAAAAATAAACTCGATTTAGGATTTCATTATGTAAAAACACAAAATAAGGTTATTGATGTAATTTCCAATCTGAAATTATTCCAATGCAAAAATCAAAATATGAAAGTAATAACGAATATACATCCGTTCGAACTTGATATTGATGATGTTGATATGTGTATAATATTGGGGAATTTGTTCGATAATGCTATTGAAGCGTGTTCGGATACGATTTATTTTGAAATATCCATGAAAAAGGGATATGTTAATATTATAATAAAAAATAGTGTGGTGAATTCAGTATTAAAAATTAATCCGAATTTACAGACCACAAAAAAAGATAAAAAAATACACGGAATGGGTTTGAAAGCTGTAAGAGAAGCAATAGAAAAAAATCAGGGCATGATAGATTTTTACGAAAAAAATAATAGCTTTATTGCTGATGTCTGGTTGCCAAGCAAAAAAATATTATGAATAGGAAAATTTTATGCTGTTTAGGAAATTTCGTTGACTTTTGATTAAAAATTGGTTATTATTTACTTGAAAAGAAGTGATAATATGATTCACCGCACAAGTAAAATGATAGCCAATTATTTATTTTCTATTGGAATAATTGACAAGAAAGATATTGAAATATATATATATGGATATGAAACAATATTGTCAGGTATTATAGATTTCTGTATATCATTAATTTTTGGTTTAATATTTAATAGATTAAAAAATGTCTTAATATTTTTTATAATGTTTATTACAGTAAGAATTTACACTGGTGGATATCATTCAGAAACATATTTAAAATGTAAATTTTTGTTTTCTCTAATAATTTTATCGGTATTAGGATTATCAAATATAAATATTCCCTTTTATTTAATAGTTATAATATTAAGTCTGTTTTTAATTACTATTTTTTACCTTGCTCCAATAGAAAACGAAAAAAAGCCATTAACAATGAAAGAAAAAAAGAAATATCGTAGAATCAGTATGATAAATTCCGTAATTTGGAGCGTATCAGCAATTATATTTTATTTCTTTGTTTTTAATATCTCAGTAACTATTGTAAGTACATCATTTTTTATAATGCTTCTTATGATAGTAGAAAAATATAGAAAAGGAGGAAAATTAGATGAAAAGAGTTTTTGCTAAAATTATAGCTGCAATTGGATATAAAGCTGCTATTAAGTCAAGTAGAACAGCATCAGGCTTTGGCTGTTATCAACCTAAAGAACCAACAGAACTTAAAAATACTAAAAAATAAGTGTTTTACAAAAAATAAACTTCACTCTATAAATATGCAATTGATATATACTTGTTATACACATTTTTAAAGGGCAATTATTTTATTTCCAAATAGCATCAATTTATCAATAATTACTCTTATCAAAAAGTATACTTGGATGTATTCAATTGCAAATTTATATCTTAATATTTATTAAAAAGGAGTTTTTAAAATGAAAAAATTTGTATCTCTTATCGCCTCAACAGTACTTACTGTATCATCACTTACTACTGTTTCTTCTTTCGCTGTAAACAATTAGAATGAACTTTCTGTTTCAAAGACAGTTCTTTCTTCTGATGTTACTGCTGATGATGGCACTGTTATTCCTGCAGGTGCAGTTGCAATCAATGTTAATATTGATAACAACACAGGCTTTTCATATGCTACAACTGTTCTTGAACTCGGCAGTAGCTATGACGTTATCACTGATGAAAACAACAGCCCTATTGTAAGCACAGGAACACTTTTAGAGGATTCTATCTATTCAACAAAGGAAAATAATAACAGAGTATCTTTTGCAAATGCTTCCGGTGATGAGAAACTGGGAAACGGCTTGCTGTTTACAATTTATGCTTATGAGGATACAACTTCATCTGATAATGGCATTGTTGTTTTTGATACAGAAGAAGTACTTGCATCTTCAGTTAGCTTAACCAGTTCAGCAGAGGGTTACTATATTTGCGGAGATGTTGACGATGATGACTTCATTAACGCAAGTGACTCTTCAGCAGTTTTAGCATCTCTTCGCAGAACAGGCAGAGATAGCATACCTTATGATATTGCTAAGAATGTACCTTCATTCTACTTTCCAAATGCTTCAACAGTAAAAGCTGCATATCTTTGGGGAGTTGATAATCCAAAATACAGAGATGTTGATGCACATACAGCAGAAATAATTCTTGATTACTATGCATCAAACTCTGCAGGCACTTCTTATGTACCTGATGAGGAAGATGCTGACGGACTTTTATTAGGCTATGCTTTTCCGCTTGATTAAAATAATCAATTCATAAACCACAATACGGGACAGGCAAACAAACTGTTGCCTGTCCTGATGGAGGTAATAAATATGAAAAAACTTGTATCAATCTTATGTACATTAGCAGTATTAACTGCAAATGCTCAGATTACAAAAGTAAATGCTGTAAACAACGACACATTCGCCAATACAGAAAACAACGGCATACCGTATTTAATTACTGATGAAAGCACTGTCAATATGGTTAAGGATTCTGAAAATCCCGATTTATATGCCCTTGCAAGTTCCCTTGGAGCAGATACGGATTACTTTAATTTTCTTAATTACGCTCCGGAAAG
This sequence comes from uncultured Lachnospiraceae bacterium, assembly GCA_945787485.1. Classification (GTDB taxonomy): domain Bacteria; phylum Bacillota; class Clostridia; order Lachnospirales; family Lachnospiraceae; genus Coprococcus_C. Next base: position 4,303 of record CALZHV010000085.1, on the reverse strand, counting down.
TGTTTCTGATGAAACAAGAAATCTGTTTAACAGAAAACTGACCCAAAAAGAATTATGGAACTATAATGAGGAAATTTTAGAATCCCCTCTTCAATTCGGAGGAGTATGTCATGGAATATCAACATTACAGATTTTAGTGCATAACGGAGTTATTTCTCCCTCTGATATACAGGCAGGTGCAGAAACACTGCATGATATTGCTTTTGATGAAAAAGTTAACGATATTATTACATACTATCAGGCAGGACAAGTGCATATAAAGAACCAATATATTATGAATTATTACAAATACAATACCTACAAATCCGAAAGATATCAGGATTTGATTAAATTAGCTCAGGACTGTATGCAGAATAATAAATACTTTTACATCGCATTCTCAGCACCCTCATTTAAGCATGCTGTGGCAGGAATAGGAATAGCTGAAGGAAACTGGCAGTATAATGACAAGAACTATGATAAATGTATTCTGACCCTTGACAGCAATGTTGCCAATTCAGATAAAACCGCTGCATTTGGTTTCAGAGATGATACCTGCATTTATATAAATTCAGAAACCAATGAATTTTATATACCAGGATATAAATTCAGTGATGAAAATGCATCTATATTGTATTTTACAGATGATGAATCATTTCTTAACTATAAAGGAATGATAAATCCAAGTGAAACTATTAACGCCGATACTTCGTCTGTAAGAAGCATATCAATTGCTAACTACAAAAAATGTGATTATGATTTAACTATAACCGACGAAAACGGCTCAGAAACTTATCATGCATCTGCCAGTGATGACCTTGGCTTATGTAAAAACAGCAGTCAAAGTTTGGGTGCCAACAATTACTATATAAAAACCGGCGAAAATGATAGTTACAAACTCAATATCGGTTCAGCCCAGAAAAAAGATAAACACGGTTTTGATATTTCAATACACAATGAAAACACTGGTTATTATTTATACACGCCCGGTCAGGCTGAATACGGTGCTGAAATTTCAAAAAATAAAATCAGCATAACAAATAAGGAAAACGAAAAATTTGAAAAGGAAATGAGCAATGCTTGTATAATGACAATGACACTCGGTGAAGAAGATTTAAACAGCTATCCCTTTTCAGAATTTTCAGTAGAAGAGGATTTCGCTGAAAATTTAACCATTGAAAACACAGAAGACGGTGTTATTATTTCAGATACAAACGGATTGCAGGGATATATTGATGCTAACCGTTTCTTCGTTGATGAGGACGGAGTAAAGCATCTTATAGATGACTATGCACAACAGATGGAAGGCGACTGCGGAGACCCCATAGCAACCCGGACAACCTTCAAAATGGTCGGAAACATAAAGAGCGTTCTTATAAAATATGATGAGGAAATTGATAGAGCCATGTTATGGTTCGATAAGGACGAGGACGGCATCTATGAGTCACCTATCCAAAAAGGCGATGCTAATACAGACGGTGTTATAGATGCTTCTGATGCTTCTTCAATTCTTGCATCATATGCTGAATTATCCTCCGGACGGATAGATTTTGCAGTCAGATGCAACCCATATATATGCGATTACAATGGCGACAATCAGCTTAACGCCTCTGATGCCTCCGCTGTTCTTGCTTACTATGCTGATATAAGCAGCGGAAAAATTGATTGATATTTTTATATGTCCATAAATTTTCCTTTTTAAAAATCCCTGAAATCAAAAAACAGGGGTTTTTTTGATTTCAAAAAGAGGTGCATAATGCAAAAAGCGACCTTAATTAAGGTCGCTTTTTTGTTATTAATAATCTTTTTTGATATACCAACGAACTCCAACATATAAAATATTCGATAAAATCAGTAATAAAATAATATTAATAGGCATAAGTTCCGCAAACCATACAAACACCGCTATGCTTACTAACGCTACCAGCAAACTGATTTCATCATAACAATAATCCTGATAAAATTTTATAGCAGTTCTGACAACAAAAAATACTATAAATCCAATTATTCCGAATGCTATAATAGCAAAAATTATCATCAAAACTGATTTAGGAATACCGGCAGAAATTTCTATTCGTTCAGATACATCAATAATTCCATTAAAAATAATCGTAATTATACCTATAACTGTATTAAAGGCATTTATACAATCAGATACAACACGCTCTGATTTATATCCGGTAAATAAAGTTGCTAATCCAAAACAAACAATCAAAATAATCATTGTCCATCGCCATTTTTTACAGAATTGGTCATTAAGTTCTTCAGCTTTTTTCTGTATGAGTTTTTCCTGTGAAGTTATCATCTCATTATATTTTGATTGTTTCCTTTTGGCTTTTTCTTTTTCAGCATAAGCCTCTGAAATGACTGTATTTGCATATTTTTCAGAGCGAGAAACCTCCTCTTGACTTCTTTTTACTTCGTTCATCAAGTTCTTCTCTTTCTCTTTCAAGCTGTTCTGCAATTCTTCGGCTTTCTTCAGCTCTAAGTCGCTGTTGTTCAGCTTCTCTATTCGCTCGGTCAATTGTGCTATCCTTTTCCTTAACTCTCGATTCGTGGAGTTCATCAACTGTATCTCTTCGGTTAATTTCTGCACTTGTATAAGCAGCTTCTGCTCTTTCAATGATACTGTCGGCTCTTTCTCGCTCCGCTGTGCTTCGTGCATTGTCCGCAAACTCACTCTCTAATCCCTCCTTGCTGAAATCTATATGATAATATTTTTCTAACTTGCTGTTCCTGATTTTGCATTGCTTTTCGCCCTGTTCCTGCCTTGCAAGGTCGGTAAATGTAATATACTTGCGATTATCTGACCATACAACACCATAGCCGTTAGCGTTCATCATATCAATGAAATGCTCTCGATTCTGAGCTTGCTCTCTGCACTCCATAACAGCAAGAGCAATATCCTGTACATAGCTTTTCACTTCGCCCTGTTCTGCTCTCTGTAATAGCCTGTACTGTTCCTTTTTGTATGCCGTTGTTTCTTCTCTTTCTTCTCCATCAAATGTTCTCCCTTTGTGAGTTAGGCTAAATCCGTGTTCAAGGCATATTTTGTCTGACAAGTTTTTCATTTCCTGCAATTCTGTACTTTTCTGCTGAAATTTGTGTCCGTCCTCAAAACTCACAGAATTGAGAATGAAGTGAGTATGTATGTGTTCTCGGTCTTGGTGCGTTGCTATAAGCACCTCAAATCCTTTGAACTGCGGACAACTTTCTACAAATTCCTTTGCTATGGTGTGTGCCTGTTCAGGGGTAATTGCTTCATCGGGAGCGAAACTCTGAACGTAATGCTTGTATGTTCTGCCTTCCAGTTTGCTCCAAACTTCTTTAGTTATCTGCATTTCTTCATATGCAGTTTCAGGAGAAGTCAAATTATAACCACTTAATAGCTTTTGCTCCGTCTTTTCTTTCTTGCTTACATAAACTATAGCCGTCTTTATCGGTGATTTTGAAGATACTGCTTTAATAATTGCCATATGCCTACAAGCTCCTCCTGTGCCGTTCTAAGTGCAGATAAAGTTTGCGGTAATTCGTTCTTGTAGTCAATAAATCCTCTTGAATTAAGTTGTGCCGCTATCTGATTGATATTGTTCCCTTGTCGGTTCAGCTCTGTTCCTTGCTTTTTTAACTCAATAACAAGTTCTTTTAAATCATCGGTCTTTACAATTGGAGCTTGCATTACAGCTCTAAGAATATACTCTTGATTGTTTAATCCACTATCAGCTATCTTTTTCATAATGAGTTCATATTCTTCTTCTGATACTCTGAATGTCATTTGCTTTGGTCTTTTTGTATTCATTTTTTCTCCTTTCAGCAAAATGGGGGTCAAGGGGGTGTCCCCCTGCAAGCTTCTAAAGTGGTAACACTTTAGGTAGCTTGCAAATATTACTTCCTCTCACAGCTTAATTGTATCATTTATCACAAAACAAGTCAAGAATAAACACAAAGAAAAATGGTAGTACTTATTCAACCTATTATTTTTCTTTTCTCCCTGCATACTATTTTCCTTTTCAGTTAAGCAAAAAGAGCAAAAAAATAGCCGTTGACAATCAACGACTGCTATGTTATAATAGGCTATAGAGGGTAATGCTCCCAACACTACCCTCGAACACATGAGGTATCAGCTCACATATCCACCGCTATATTGATTATATACGATATATATAGTTTTGTCAAGTACATTATTCAAGCGGAAAAATATTGTTGACAGTATACCTCCGAAATTACGGAGGATTTTTTATGAACAAAAACGAACTCACAGAGAGAGGAAAAGTTTCCATTGAACAGCTGAAAAAAGGAAAAGTTTGGACAAACTGGGAATGGT
>CALZHV010000084.1 GCA_945787485.1 uncultured Lachnospiraceae bacterium | reverse complement strand
CTTTTTCCAGATTCCCAAAATTTGCACACATCATAGATGCGTTTAATTCATATCCCATAAGTAAGCCCCCTTCTTGTGTAAAACAAAATATTAACCTAATAATATTATCGTCAGATTTATCATAAAATCTGACTGATTATAACTCTTTTTTTGCACATGAAAGTGCTGCTGCAATTACCTGATCCATATCATAATATTTGTATTCACCCAAACGTCCGCCAAATATTACTTTCTCTTCTTTATCCGCCAATTCTTTATACTTTGCGTAAAGTGCGCCGTTTTTCTCATCATTTACAGGATAATAAGGTTCATCTCCCGGTTTCCACTCAGAGCTGTACTCACGGCTAATAATTGTTTTCGGCAAATCATTTCCGTCCTCATCCTTACCGAATTCAAACCATTTGTGTTCTATTATACGTGTCCAAGGTGTTTCTCTGTCTGTATAGTTAACTGCGGCATTTCCCTGGAAGCTTGGTATATCAAGCACCTCATTTTCAAATCTTACCGAACGATAAGAAAGGGTTCCTAACTTGTAATCAAAATAAGCATCAATCGCGCCTGTATATACTACCTTGTCCGCCATTTCATCATATTTTTCTTTATCCAAAAGATAATCTACGCCAAGCTTTACTTCTATTCCGTCAAGCATATTTTCAACCATTTTTGTATATCCGCCGATTGGAATTCCCTGATATAACGCATTAAAATAATTGTTATCATAAGTAAATCTTACCGGCAGTCTTTTTATAATAAATGCAGGCAGCTCTTTACAATCTCTTCCCCATTGCTTTTCCGTATAACCCTTTACAAGCTTTTCGTATATATCTCTGCCCACAAGACTTATAGCCTGCTCTTCAAGATTTTGAGGCTCCCCTTTAATTTCCTTTTTCTGCTCTTCAATCTTAGCCATCGCCTCTTCAGGAGTTACAACATTCCACATTTTATTAAATGTATACATGTTGAATGGCATAGAATATATTTCACCTTTGTAATTCGCAACCGGAGAATTAGTAAATCTGTTAAATGTTGCAAATTGGGAAACATATTCCCACACTTCTTTATCATTTGTATGGAAAATATGAGCACCATATTTATGGAAATTTATACCTTCAACCTTCTCTGTATAAACATTTCCCGCTATGTTGTCTCTTCTGTCTATAACTAAAACGGATTTTCCCGCTACCTTCGCTTCATGTGCGAAAACCGCACCATACAATCCTGCTCCTACTACTAAATAATCATACATCTTTATAAACTCCTCCATTCAATATATAATTTCCTCATTTTATCGGATGGCAATTACAAAATGAGACTCGCATAAAGCGAGTCTCTTATTCTGCTTAATCTGCATATACATATATTTCGATTTTTTCATCGTTTACTGAATTTGAGATTGTGACAATTGTATTACCCTTCGTTCCGCCTGAAGAAATGTAAAGTGTAGCCACATTATGCTCTGTCCACTCAGTTCCCCACTCACAGGCTGCAATATTTTTGTCATTTGTAAGATATTCCACACTGTCATTTTCTGTAATATCTCTAAAATAAACCTGAACGGCAACTTCTTCATTACCTGACAAATGAATTACAGTATCACTTACAAAGAAATCTGCATATCCCTGTCCTGTTGATGTTTCATCTGCAAATTTAATCAAAGAATCATAAGTTGTATATGAATCATTTGTCTGCTGATATTTTGCAATATCTTCTTCGCACATGGCAACCTTGTCATTAAGATCATCTATCTGACCATTCAATGAATCAATTTCAGAATTTTTGTTATCAAGCTCAGTTTCATAATATTCTACCTGCTGCTCAAGATTTAAATCAGCAAAATCAAGACTGTTTTTAAGATCTTTAATCTTCTTATTTGATATCAAAAATACAGCGGCTAAAGCAATTACTAAAATAAAAATCGCAACCGCAGAAATAATTATGTAAACTACTGCGCCAACCGGGCATTTTTTCTTATTAGGATCTTTTTCTTTCTTTTTCTTTGGTTGTTTTTCCTGTTTAGGTGGCTGTACAGGTGGCTGTTGATCCGCTCCCGGCTGTACAGGCTGTTCTTCCTGATTCTGGAATTTAGGTGCCTCCGCATTTCCAAATCCCATAGCTCCGCCTACAGGTGTTCTAAGCTCACCTGTAAGAACTGTTGTACTGTCATCACTTGCGTCATGAGCTTGTTCTGTTTTCTCTGTTTCTGCTTTTTCAGGTACTGTAGCTGCCAAACTTTCAGGCATTGGTGGCTCCTGATTTACCGGCATCACAGGAACAGGACCTCCCTGAACAGGAGCTCCCGGCATTGGGCTTCCCGGCATCGGACTTCCCGGCATCGGACTTCCCGGCATCGGGCTTCCCGGCATTGGACTTCCCGGCATTGGTGATACCTGTGGTTTTACCTCATTTTGTACATCTGTTATTACTACCTTTTTTTGTTCCGGCTGTTCCATTGGTTTGATATCACTTGCTGATTCTCCAATAAAACCCAAAACTGTTCCACATTTTTCGCAGAATTTGCTGTCTGGCTTATTATCTGCTCCACAATTTGAACAAATCATCTTCTACCTCCATTATAATTAAATCTTTGATTCCTTTAGTTCCGGTTTTTTCACTATAACCTGTGTGTCTTTTTCAACTGATTTTGTTATAAATGCGTTACCGCCTACAACAACATTGTCTTCAATCACTGTATCTCCGCCTAATATTGATGCACCGGAATAAATAGTAACATTATTTCCGATGGTAGGATGTCTCTTTATGCTTTTAAGTGTCTGACCTCCCTTTGTAGAAAGAGCACCTAAAGTAACACCCTGATATATTTTTACATGTTCACCTATTACAGTTGTCTCACCTATTACAATTCCCGTACCATGATCGATAAAGAAATATTTCCCGATTGTCGCACCCGGATTTATGTCTATTCCTGTAAGGTTATGTGCATGCTCCGTCATAATTCTCGGAAGCATCGGAATATCCAGTTTTACTAATTCATGTGCAATTCTGTATACAGTTATTGCATAGATACCCGGATAACAAAGAATAATCTCATCCTTGCTTTCTGCTGCCGGATCTCCATCTAATGTTGCCTGCAAATCCGTGTCAAGATATTCTCTTATTCTTGGAATAGTATCAAGAAATGAAACAACCTTTTCCTGAGCTATTGAATCGATAGCCCTGTCATCCTTGTAAGGATAAGTATTACAATATTTAAATACCGTAAACACCTGCTTATGCAGATTGTATGTCACGTCTTCTATTGTTGCGGCAAGATCATTTCTTACGCTATACAGCTTGTAGCTTCTGTCATGATAATATCCCGGGTATATTATTTTGAATAATTTTTTTAAAATATTCAAAATTGCCTCTTTATTTGGCTGATATGCTAAATCTGTTTTGTTAATTGCCCTGTCATCTTCATAGTCTGCTAATAATTTGGCAACTATTCCGTCTATCATTTCTTCAGTCTTCATTTTACCCTCCTTAAATAAAGAGTATCATCAATTGATTATATCAAAAAATGTCTAATGAAACAATCATATTTTTAATTTCATAAGCCCATTTCATTGCCTGAGCATATTGAATGTTTCATATACATCAAGTGCTCCCCAGCCCCACTGATTGTTTGGATAGTCTAACAATACATTTCGTTTTGCTCCTCGAATGAGCATCTGCTTTATCTCTGTGTTCGTTATATTAGCATTATTCCCTTGTGAAACAGCCCATTCAAGAATTAATGCAACAGCACCTGCAGTTACGGCACATCCGACACTGCTGCCGGAACGCCGGACAAACAAATCCTTTTCGCCGACATGCCTGAATGCTCCATACACCTCAATACCCGGTGCAGCAATATCAGGTTTTATTTTTCCGTCTCTTGTAAATCCTCTGCTGCTATACGAATACAAAACATTTTCTCTTACGTCGCATGCTGCAACAGTTATTGATTTTTGTCCGTTTCCCGGTGCACATAACGTAATATCCGGCGTGGATGCAACAAATTCTACCTCCCCACTTCTGAATTGATATATAGGCAGATATGCATCATATCCTCTGTTTGTTACACTTCCTGTCTCCGTTGCCGTTATTTTCCATATGCCTTCTATCGCATCAAAAAAGCGTATAAAATATAGAGGATTACCGCTGATTGCCTCATTAACTATGTTTTCTACATACACTCTTGTTCCTTCATACAAAAACCTTTTCAATATTCCGTCATTTTTAAATGGGTCTACTCCAACGAGCTTTTCTCCCGTCGGCGACTCTATTTGCAGTCTTAAAAGGCTTGGTGCATATCCCCATATTTCCATTGAAAAATCTGTTTTTTCTACATCGACCGATATTTCCAACACATCTCCCGATTCGCCGTGGAAATGACCTTTTCTTCCCAGCTCATTTCCTCCCGAAACACACACGCCTATACCTCTTTGAGTACACAAAAGATTCAGGTAGTCTTCCAAAACAGTATTCCCGCTGTGATCCCCCTGACTTGTTCCTAAACCAAGCAATATAACCATGGGTTTTTTTAATAAAAGAACCGTATCAATGAGAAACCTCGTTGCAAGCATTATATCATCTTCGCCAAAACACGGAACACCCTGTTTAATTCCGTAAAAGCTTCTTAAATTGTCTTTTACCTGCTTTAATTTTACTACTACAAGCTCTGCATCGGGTGCCATTCCTCTAAAATTTTCATCCTGTGAAATCGAACCTGCTGCTACAGATGCAAGAAAAGTTCCATGTCCGTCTTCATCCTTACTGTTTACAACATCATAAGGATTTGTACTTTGTAATGCATTATCGATTTCAAATTTTTTGTATACTCTTCCAAAACCAAATGCTGTGGCAACGTCTTCTTCTCTTATTGTCTGGTCCCAGATATATTGTATTTTTGTTGTACCGTCACTATTTTTAAATACATCCATAGTATAATCAATTCCGGTATCGATTATCCCGACAAGTACATCCTTTCCTGAAAGCTCAAGTCCCGGCAAACCGGCAACTCTGTCTGTGCCTGTTTCATAAATTACGGATGTATCCATCAAACCATAGCATTTCGGAACAAACTGATATCCGTATTTATACATCTGAGAAATATCAAACATGTTGTCTCTCGTATACGCAATTAAATACTGACTGTTTATCGGCGTAACGCAATCAGGCACAAATCTCTCATACACCTTATCGATTACGTTATTATGCCGTATAATAAAATTAAGATATTGCTCAGAATACACATATTCCGAACAATATCTTAAATCTTCATTTTTCCAATCCATGCAGTATCCTACACAATTGTATTTACTCTATTATATTATATATTTTGGGTAAAAATTACTCTGCAAGCTTAAGCATCATTTCAAGAGGCTTATTTGCGGTTTTCATTATTTCGTCACTTAAAATGACTTCATCCTTTGGATTTTTAATCACGTCAAGAACCTTCTCCAACGTTATTTTTTTCATATTCGGGCAAAATTGTCTGTGTCCAACGGAGTAGAATTTTTTGTCAGGATTTTTCTGTCCCAATTCATAGAAAATACCCATCTCCGTACAAATGATAAATTTCTTTGCATCACTTGCAGTTGCGAAATCAATAATCTGTGATGTACTTCCGATATAATCTGCAAGCTCTAATACATCCTCAGTACATTCAGGATGTGCAAGAATAAGCGCATCCGGATTGACCTCCCTAGCCTGCTTCACAAGCTCTCTGTCAATACTTTTATGGACGTGGCAAAATCCGTCATGGAAAATGAAATTCTTCTCCGGAACCTGCTTTGCAGTATATCTTCCAAGATTATTATCCGGTATAAAGAAAATGTTTTTTTCTTTGATATTTTTTACTACTTTTGTTGCATTTGAAGATGTAACACAAACATCCGAAACGGACTTTATTTCCGCTGTTGAGTTTACATAACATACTACGGCAACATCATCATATTTTTCTTTTACTTCGAGAATTTTATCAATATCAACCATATGTGCCATCGGACAATCTGCAGTATTATCTGCCATGTAAACATGCTTTTTAGGATTGAGAAGCTTTGCACTCTCACCCATAAATGAAACACCTGCAAACAATATATTTTCCTGCTCAACCTTTGTTGCTATTTTGGCAAGATAAAATGAATCACCTACATAGTCTGCTATTGCCTGAACATCGCCATCCACATAATAATGTGCAAGAATGACAAAATCATTTTCCTTTTTCCATTTTTCTATTTCGTTAATAATCTGCTTTTTATTATCGCTATCCATAAACTACGTTCCTCCTAATGTCAGTTTATATCTTTTTTAATTTTTCAAGTAATTGTTCGTCGGTTAGTCTATAAACATCATCAATTATCCATATGTGCATATCCTTTGCTCGTTGTTTAAAATATTGTGTTCCTGTCGTTTCATCGCAGGCACGCGCAAGGATAAGAGCTTTTCTTGCATATTTTCCACCAAATTTTCTCGTAACGGTTTCCAGCTCATGTAATGCAATTCCCCCTGCCTTACCGCTTTTACAGGATATAAATATCGGACAGACATTTTTCATTAGAATTACATCTATCTCATTCATGGTATCATATCCCGGATTGTCAGCATCACGAATCTCTCCTGCCCAGTCAATATTAGCACCGATTATGGCATCTGAAAAGCAATATCCGTCTCTGGTTGCAACTTCGTATACATGTAATTCAAGTATATTTCCGGCTTTACTGATTATTTTATTAATCATATTATTTTTGTACCTGAAATATATTCTCTTTCGGGTTTCGCTGTAATCTCTAATCATGCCTGCATCACGCAAATCCTTAATAAGTGATATTGCCTCTCCAAGCGGATTAATGTGAAGCTCAACCCAGCCTTCAATTTGTGAAGGGATAGCCTTCCTTAGCTCATCTATTTTCGCACAATATTTGTTCCAATTGCCCCTGTGCTTTCTGCATATTCCCCATAATGTTCTTATATCCTGACGAAATTCTTCGTTAAATTTCCACTCGCGATAACTGCCTGTGTTTGCAGTAAGCATTCCTCCATGAAGAATTATATCATCAGCAATACTTATCGAAAAATGATAATCCGATGTGATTATTTCGCTTCCTCTTATATCAATTTCTTTACCTGTAAAAGGATCAATTCTGAGCTTGCTGATGTTCATTCTTGCCGCAATACATCCAAGTGCAATAAGAATGAGCTCGCTTCCGCCTGTCAGTTCAAATCTGACCCCCGGATAATCACGAATTAATTTTGTAAGAAGATCTATACAATAGCTCAAATCATCCTTTGGAACTTCAATAAATTCAAGCTCAACACCGGGACATTTTTTATTCCTAAAGCTTTTTATATTGTTTATTTTCTTTGTGATCATGTTATCCTTATGCCCGAGAAAAATGATTTTTTCCGGACGATATTTTATCATCGCCATAACATTTTCCAGAGGCTCTTCAGAATAAAAATCTACTATTACCTTTGTTCTCTCCATCTGCATCCCATCTTTTTTTTATTATAACCTACTACAAGTTCCAAAATACAGTTCAATAAAATATTACATATATTCATTATACTTATAGTAACAAAATACTGCAATATTTTATTGAGTATACTTAAAAATTATGTTAAAATATGTCTAATTATACGTAGTTTTTTACATGTGCAAATTTCTTAGAATTTTCCACACAATAATAAACTTTCTGTCTTTCGCCGAAAACAAATACTTTTTCCGAAAGATTATATTTACAAAAAATATTATGTATAAACATTATGGGGGTTGCAACAATATGAATGTTTTATATAAAAGAATAGTAACACTTGGCATGGTTAGTATTACTGCTATGCTTGGCTGGATATATTGTGTACTTGCATTTAGGGACAAGCCTGTATACATCGCTTTAGTTTCCATCATTGCAGTGGGAGCGGTTTTTGTCCTCTTAAATGCAATCATGGATTTACATACAGCCAAAGAAGCTGCAAGGGATAAAGCTCTTAAAGAAGCTGCCGCCGAGCTTGTGGCATCCGTAGCCAATCAAAATGATGATGAATTGTTAAGACTTAACAAAGCTGCTTATGTACAGATTCGCAAACAAAATGAATTATTGCAACAGGTAAATGCTTCTATTGTTCAGTTAAATGATTCAACACAGATTCAAATGTTAGAAGGCATCGGTACTTTAAAAACCTCTAACGAAGGTCTTCACAAATCACTTTCCGAAGAAATCGGAAAGCTTGCAAAAATAGTTGTCAAATACAATGAAGTCAATACTACAAAGCTTGTTGAAAGCATTTCTTCCGTTGAATCGGAAATTTCAACAATCAACAATAATATTACTGAAAGCAGAAATAACAATATCGAGCAGTATGCATCACAGCTCGAAAAGCTCAGCAATGATTTATCAGCGTTAAAGCAGGATATGGTATCAAGCATGGAAAAACTTACAAAAGAGTTATCCAAGCTTCAGACAAATGCCGTTATGATTAACACGAGCGAAAATACTACTAACAATCCAAACGTTGTTGATGATAACATTTCGGTTGATGATGCTGTTTCGGTTGATGATAACGTTTCGGTTGATGATGCTGTTTCGGTTGATGATGCTGTTTCGGTTGATGATAACGTTTCGGTTGATGATAACGTTTCGGT
>CALZHV010000083.1 GCA_945787485.1 uncultured Lachnospiraceae bacterium | reverse complement strand
CTCAACATAATCATCCGGTTTTTGTTGGGACAAAAGGACAACCGTCTCCACATGTGTACTAAACCCAAATTGATCATATACCGCAACCTTATTTACTTTATACCCCTTTTCATCAAGTATCTTTACATCTCTTGCAAGTGTTGCAGGATCGCAACTTACATAAACAATCCTTTCCGGATCTGCCTCAACGATGACATCTATCAATCTTCCGTCTAAACCTTTACGTGGCGGGTCAACTAAGATTACATCAGGCTTTGGAATCGAATTGTCAGTTCCGATTGTTCCTTTAATTCTATCCGCAAATACACCTGCATCCTCACAGTAGAAATGTGCATTGTCAATATTATTAATCTTTGCATTTACTTTTGCATCTTCAATTGCCTGTGGAACAATTTCTACTCCATATACTTCTTTGGCCTTCTTTGCTAAAAACAAGGAAATGGTACCTATACCACAATACAAATCCCATACTATTTCGCCACCCGAAAGACTTGCATATTCAAGAGCCTTACTATAAAGCTTTTCTGTCTGATATGGATTTACCTGATAAAAGGAAAGTGGTGATATATTGAATTTTACATCACCGATATAATCAGTTATATAATCTTTTCCTTCTAAAGTAACGCATTTATCTCCAAGAATACGATTTGTTTTCTCTTTGTTAATGTTGTACCCCAAATATTTCAAAGAAAGAATTTTATTTTTTTCGGTCTCCGATTTATCATTTTCGCATTTATTATTTGTTCCGGTCGCTGATTTATCATTTTCGTATTTATTATTTGTTCCGTCCACTGATTTGTCATTTTTGCATTCTTTAATTCCGACAATCATTACTTCTTCATTATAATCCGACACAGCTTTGTTTACTGCAATAGACAGTTCTTTTTGACATTCCTCACCAAATCCATTTCCGTTAATGACAATGCAAACCATTACTTCGCCGGTTGTAAATCCGACTCTTGTTAATATATGTCTTACAAGACCGTTATGTTTTTCTTCGTTATATATAAAATCAGGAGCCTTATCATGCCATTTTTGCAGCCACTTACGAAGCTCTTCAACAATATATTTATTAACCTCATGACCTATCGCACACTCGTTTAAATCTATTACATCATGAGTGTGTCCCGCATAAAATCCTATTTTAACTCTGCCATTTTTATCAACTGCCACAGGAAATTGCATTTTATTTCTGTAATTATATGGGTTCTCCATTCCATGACACGGTTCCATCAGCTCTTCAACGCAATCGATTCCGCCTATTCTCTGCAGGCATCCCTTGACTTTATTTTTTTTGTAATCAAGCTGACTTTGATAATCCATGTGCATAAGAGTACAACCACCACAGCTACGCGCCTTTTCACAAACCGGCTCAATACGATATGGCGATGATTTAATTATTTCCACAAGTCTTCCATACGCATAGCTCTTCTTTATTTTAATAAGCTTAACCTTTATTACATCACCAACTACGGTATCTTTTACAAAAACGGCAAATTTTTTGCCACTTTGTCTGTCCGCAATATGTCCGATTCCTTCGCCGTCATTGCCGATATCTTCAATTGTCATTTCATATATGTCATTTTTTTGCATATATTATATCCCTATCTTCCTGATATTCTTTCTTAGATAATCAAATTTTTTTATAGAAATTCTATTTCCTGACTAAAATACAACTATAATGTCATTCGTACATTTGACTCAAACATCTTATTGTATCCTAGCCATTCTGCCTTATCTTTATTTGCATCTATTACCTCTGTAAAAGTTTCAATTTTTGCATCCATATTGTCTGCATGTGCGAGTGCAACTGCCTCGATAAGCGCAGGTTTCTTTGGTGAACCATATTCAAGCTCTCCATGATGTGCAAGAATACAATGCTTCAATTCATTTGCGAGTATTTCAGGAAAACCGTCAATTTTATTAATCTTATCATTAACCATCATTGTTCCCATGACAATATGTCCAACCAATTGGCCCTCATCAGTATAATCGTTTTCCGGAAATGACGAAAGCTCATCAATCTTTCCGATGTCATGGCATATTGCTGCAGTTACAAGCAAATCCCTATTTATTACAGGATACTGTTTTGCAATAAAGTCACACAGCTTTGCCACTGACAATGAATGCTCCAGCAAACCGCCGATAAAACCATGATGAATTGATTTGGCAGCAGAATGAGACTTAAATTTATTTAAAAATTCTATATCCTCTACAAAGAACATCTTTAATAATTTATTTAAATGCTCCTCTTTGACAGATTCTATTATTGTTGTTAACTCCTTGTACATTTCATCCACATTTTTCTTTGAACATGGCATATAATCTGCAACATCATATTCTCCCTCATCTGCAATTCTTACACGTTTAATATTCAGCTGCAATGCCCCGTTAAAGCTTGTGACCTGCGCATCAATCCTTATATAATCCAATGCTTCAAAATGTGCTATTGCATTGTTAAGCTCCCAGATTTTTGCATCTATTATTCCCGTTTTATCCTGAAGCTGCATGGAATAATATGTTTTTCCGGCCTTTGTCTTAGCTACAACTTTATTTTTACAAAGATATATTTCCGATACCATTTCTCCGTCTCTTAATTCATTTATATAATTCATTTTTAATTGCTCCCTTCGTTGTACTTCATTAATATTACCATTTTATACAAATATGTTCAAACCATATTAATTATACAAAACAAAAACAATAAGATTTATTACCATTTTCTTAACTATGCTTCATCTATCATTGCTGTTTATATGCCACTTTTATTCATTAATATAATGACACTATTATTGTTACTATTATCACTACCTCAATCGCTACTATTAATTGCTGCTATAATTTAAAATAAGACTTTATATTAATTGCATTTTGCTATAAAATGAAATTGTATATGCGTTTTTGCGCAGAAATGGAGTTATATATGAATAAAAGAAGCTTACGTATATTAGAATACAATAAAATATTATCCATGCTGACAGAGTATGCTACATCTTCGATGGCAAAAAAACGGTGCGACCGCATGAAACCACAGAGGGATATAAACGTTATTAACCAATTACAGGAAGAAACCCGTGATGCCCTGCGTCGCCTGAACAAGCAGGGAAATATTTCTTTCGCAGGTCTTACTGATATAGGAATGTCCATAAAACGACTTGAAGTAAACGGTACTCTTACATCGAGAGAGCTACTTGACCTCGCTGCTGTACTAAATGTCACAGCTTCTGTAAAAAGCTATGGCGACGGTTCTGATTTATCAGTAACTAACACGGTAAGAAACACCGGTGTGAAACACTCAAATGATGGCATTGAAACGGAAGCTGTCGAGGAAATAAGATACGACAGTCTTACCGAGCGTTTCAATATGCTTATACCTCTAGAGCACATTTCATCTGAAATAAAAAGATGTATATTAAGTGAAAATGAATACGCAGATGATGCTTCATCGAATCTCAAAGCAATTCGCAGAAATATAAAGCTTACAAATGACAAATTGCACCAGCAGTTGGCAAAAATGATAAAAAGCGACGAAAATCGTGATAAGCTCCAGGAAAGTCTTATCACAATGCGAAACGGTCGTTACTGCATACCTGTAAAGCAGGAATACAGAAATGCATTTCCGGGTATGATTCACGACCAGTCTCAAACCGGTTCTACTCTTTTTATTGAGCCTATGGCTGTTGTAAATTTAAACAATGAAATAAAAGAGCTTTTTAATCAGGAGCTGTTAGAAATAGAAAAAATACTGGAAGAATTAAGTGCACTTGCAGCAGGTGCTGTTGATGACATTGCATACAACTTACAGCTTCTTACAGAGCTTGACTTTATATTTGCGAGAGCCAAATTTGCAAGGTCCTACAACGGAAGTCAGCCTGAGTTCAATGAAGACGGAATCATTGACATAAAAAGCGGGCGGCACCCACTTCTTGAAAAACACAGCGTTGTCCCTGTAGATATAAAGCTCGGCGAAGACTATAACCTTCTCATCATCACAGGTCCTAACACCGGTGGTAAAACCGTTTCACTAAAAACGCTCGGGTTATTTACACTAATGGGACAGGCAGGCTTACATATCCCTGCACTTGACGGCTCAAAGCTTGCCGTATTTGAAGATGTTTTCGCTGATATCGGAGATGAACAAAGCATTGAACAAAGCTTATCAACATTTTCATCTCACATGTCAAATATCGTTTATATAGTAAATCACGCTACACCAAATACATTGTGCTTATTTGATGAGCTTGGCGGAGGTACTGACCCTATAGAAGGTGCCGCACTTGCAGTCGCTATATTAAACGATTTAAAGAATATGGGAGCACGATGTATGGCAACAACTCACTACAGTGAGCTTAAGACATATGCACTCTCCACTCCCGGTGTAGAAAATGCTTCCTGTGAATTTGACGTAGTTTCACTTCGTCCAACCTACAAGCTTATGATTGGAATTCCGGGCAAATCCAATGCTTTTGCAATTTCAAGCAAACTCGGATTACCGGACTATATTATAAATGCCGCAAAAGAACAGTTGGATTCTGACGCTGTTTCCATGGAAACACTTATTGCAGATTTAGAAAAGAGTAAACTCTCTATAGAAGCGGATGAAAAAAAGATTGAAAGCTACAAAAAAGAAATCGAAGAATTAAAGAAATCTCTTGAGAAAAAAGAAGAAACTCTCGATGCCAAAAAAGCTGATATTCTTCGCAAAGCACGTGAAGAAGCAAGAGATATTATAGATGAAGCAAAAGATGTTGCCGATAAGACAATCCGCGATTATAACAAATGGCGCAACAATCCAAACAAAGCCGACATGAAATCCATGGAAGAAGCAAGGGGAAAATTAAGAAACAAACTAAATGATTATGACAAAGCCGGTGCTAAAGCTCCAAAAAGAACTTCCAACCACAAAGCAAAGGACTTTCATATCGGTGATATGGTAGAGGTAATAAGCATGAACACAAAAGGGACTATATCTGCCCTTCCTGATGCAAAAGGATTCGCAACTGTGCAGATGGGCATACTTAGTTCAAAGCTTCATATAAGTGACCTTATAATAAAAGAGGAACCATCTTTTACAACAAATGCTACAAATTACAAAAACACAGGTCGCACATCAATTAACAAGGCAATGACATTCAGTCCAGAATTAAATGTTATGGGTATGACAGTAAGTGATGCAATTCCTGCCATAGACAAATTCCTTGACGATGCCTGTCTAACCCATATGAATAAGGTTACTATCATCCATGGCAAAGGCACAGGTGCTTTGAGGAACGGAATTCATCAATACTTGAAAAAACAAAAACATGTAAAATCGTTCAGAGCCGGTGAATACGGCGAGGGCGAATACGGTGTTACCATTGTAGAATTGTAAATCAAAAGGGAGGATAAACATTTGGATAAACAACGAATATTAATAGTAGATGACGACGAAAATATTGCAGAGCTTATTTCTCTTTATCTTATTAAAGAATGCTTCGCTACGGAAATAGCATACAGCGGAAGACAGGCTCTTGAGCTTACCAAAAGCTTTAATCCCAATCTCATATTATTGGACATAATGTTACCTGATATAGACGGATACGAGGTTTGTCAGGAAATAAGAAAAACCCGTAATACACCTATAATCATGCTTTCAGCGAAAGGCGAAGTATTCGATAAAGTACTCGGATTAAAGCTTGGTGCAGATGATTACATCATCAAGCCTTTTGATTCTAATGAATTAGTCGCACGTGTAAAGGCAGTACTTCGTCGAGCACCTGCCGCACCTGACATGACTGCTATTGCACACGAAACAGAAAGAACCGGTGAATATGTTGAATACGACCATCTTTTAATTAACATGACAAATTACCAGGTACATTTAGATAATCAGATTATAGAAATGCCACCTAAAGAGCTCGAGCTTTTGTATTTTCTTGCAAGTCATCCAAATCAGGTTTTTACAAGAGAACATTTACTTGATAGATTATGGGGTTATGATTATGTCGGCGATACAAGAACTGTTGATGTACACATAAAAAGAGTTCGAGAAAAACTTGGGGATGCAGCTACGTGGTCTATCTCAACCGTGTGGGGCAAGGGATATAAATTCGAGGTGAAATAAATGAAACGTTCATTTTTTGATATTATAATTTTAATATTTACACTGTTCTCGATAGTGGTTTTTTTATCAATTGTTTTTTATTCCACAAACAGTACAAGGAATGCCCTTATCGAGGAAAAAACCGAAGTACTGACTAACGAAGCTTTCCTAATTGCAGAACAATCTATTTCGCACTACATTCATGGAACCTACTCGGAAGAATATACGGAACAAAGCATAAGCTATTATGCTTCCACTCTTAAAGCAAGCATTTGGTACGCCGATGATTTAGGACGAATTGTAATTGCCGCTTCCGCTGAAGGACACCCTAAGGCACCCAGCAATATTAATTTCCTGAAACAGGATTTTGACCTCATTAATGCCCAAAATTTTGTCGGGAATTTTTATGATTACTTCAATGATGATGTTATCACTGTAGCAATTCCGATTAAGACATATGGCAATCCAAACGGAATGATTTTCATACATTCAACCGTGTCAGAGCTTTCAGACCTTCAAAAAGATCTGCTCCAGGCAACTTATGTTCCATTCCTTTTGATGCTTATATTTTCAATTGCCATGCTTGCCCTTATTTCCGGTAAGATTATCAAACCTATCAAAAAGCTTAATGCTGTCGCCGCAGAGTACGCAACCGGTAATTTTGACGTCAAAACAGACATCAAGGCAAATAACGAAATTGGTCAGCTTGCCTTAACAATGGAATATATGGCATCCGAGCTTAGTAAGCTGGATGATTATCGTAGAGATTTCATTTCAAACATTTCTCATGATTTTCGTTCACCGCTTACCTCTATAAAAGGTTACATAGTTGCCATTCTCGACGGAACAATTCCGTATGAAAAACAGGATCGATATCTAAATATCGTTGTCGACGAAACCAATCGTCTTTCCAAGCTCACATCCAGTATGCTGCAGCTTAACGACCTCAACTCATATGGTATATGGCTTGTTTTCAAGGAATTTGACATTGTTGATTTGGTAAAAAATGCCATCGACACCTTTGAAGGTAAATGTGTAAAAAAACATATTTCAATTATTTTGAATAATCACTGTAATGAAAGTATAGTCTATGCTGACAAAACTAAAATTCAGCAGGTTATTTATAATCTTATTGACAATGCAATTAAATTCACTCCCGGCGGTAACCGTATATTTATAACACTCACCGAAAAAAATGAGAAGATTTTTGTTTCCGTGAAAGACGAAGGATGTGGTATACCGGCTGACAAAGGAAATCAGGGCTGGGTACGTTTCTATAAAGCCGATTCTTCAAGAGGTCGAGACAAACAAGGTACAGGTCTCGGACTTGCTATTACAAAAGAAATAATTAAAGCGCACAATGAAAATATTAATGTTGTAAGCACTGAAGGTATAGGCAGTGAATTTACATTTTCACTTACCAAAGCAAATTCAAAAGAGCAAAATACAAATAGAGAGGACAGTTAAAATTTACTGTCCTCTCTTTCTTTAGCTTAGCTTACTTATCAAACTAATCTTTACAATCATTAATTTCAATTATTATTTACAATCATGCCATACTGCATTATTTAACCATTTTCTTTTGCAATATTTATTGCGATTGATAACTCTTCGAGCTGTTTTTCATCAACTACATTCGGTGCATCACTCATAAGACATGAAGCATCCTTTACCTTAGGGAATGCAATGACATCTCTTATTGAATCTTCTTTCGCCATAAGCATTACAAGTCTGTCAAGGCCATAAGCAAGCCCTGCATGAGGTGGTACACCATACTTAAATGCATTCAAAAGAAAACCAAACTGCTCGTATGCAGACTCTTTTGTAAATCCCAACGCTTCAAACATCTTCTCTTGAATATCATTTTGATGAATACGAACACTACCGCCGCCGATTTCCGTACCATTTAATACGATATCGTAAGCCTTTGCTCTTACTCTTCCCGGATCAGAATCGATAAATTCCAAATCCTCCTCCATAGGCATTGTAAACGGATGATGCATAGCCTGGAATCTGTTCATATCCTCATTCCACTCGAGAAGCGGGAACTCTGTAATCCAGACAAATTTGTAATCATCCTTGCTGACAAGCTCTAACTGACTTGCAATTTCACAACGAAGAGCACCCAATACATCATATACAAGCTTATTTTTATCTGCTGCAAAAAGGAGAAGGTCTCCATTTTCTCCACCCATAGCCAAAATGAGAGCTTTCATCTCTTCATCCTTCATAAATTTTGCAAAAGAAGATTTGATTGTTCCATCTTCCTGGATTGCAACATAAGCAAGTCCCTTTGCACCATAACCCTTTGCAAAGTCAACAAGTGCATCAATCTTCTTACGAGGCATTGCGCCCTGTCCTTTCACATTGATACCTCTAACACTTCCACCATTTTCGATTGCACCCTTGAATACAACAAATTCGCAATCCTTAACAACGTCAGTTACATTGACAAGCTCCATACCGAATCTAAGGTCCGGCTTATCCGAACCAAATCTGTCCATAGCTTCCCTGTAAGTCATTCTCTGGATAGGTAATGATACCTCTACACCTATTGTCTCCTTGAAAAGCTTAGCAAGAAGTCTTTCATTTACATCTATTACGTCATCCACATCTACGAACGAAAGCTCCATATCTATCTGGGTAAACTCAGGCTGTCTGTCTGCTCTTAAATCCTCATCT
>CALZHV010000082.1 GCA_945787485.1 uncultured Lachnospiraceae bacterium | reverse complement strand
CCACCAATCAGAAATGATTGCTTTAAGAATTACGTCCGTGAAATCAAATGCCTGATCTGCAACCTCAAGCGTTCCGGTAAGCGAGAGAAATGTATCAAAAAATGCATAGTATATAAGCTGTGCAATAAAATAAACAGAGGTAAATCCAACTGTTACATATAAAACAATTTTTTCTGCTATTTTAGGCAAAAGACTTATTCCGATTCCCAAAACCATTCCAAATATACATCCAAATACAATCTTATATATTAAATTTTCACCTGTAAAACCATAGTGAAACATATGAAAAATTAATTCCATAAATATCATAAATGTCATCAAAAACATCTCTACCGATAACAAAAAAGCCGGTATTTTTATTTCACTTTTTTTCTTACCGGTTTCTATCTTTTCCGATTCAACCCTATATGGTTCGATTAAAGATAAATCAATTAGAGGAATTTCATTTTTTGTTTCTTCTGTATTATTTATTATTTCTGAGTTTACAGATTCTTCCAATTTTTCAGTTACTTCTGAATTTACAGCTTCTTCTGAATTTACAGCTTCTTCTGAATTTACAGCTTCTTCTGTTTTTTCGTTTACATCAAGCACATTTTTCACCTCATATAACTTTTTACGTTCGCATGTGAACTAGCTGCCACCTAAAAGATAGTGGCTATTCATCCGTAGCAATTTACAAAAGAATACCTATTACTAATCGTAATAGGTATCCTTCTATACAATATACTATTTTTTAATAATTTTCCAACACATATTTTGTAAAATCTTCTTTTGATAGCGGTTTTGTAAAATAATACCCTTGAACATAAGTACATCCAAGTGATTTTACACGTTCAAGCTGTTCGAATGTTTCTACACCCTCCTGTACAGTTTTGACATGCATCATCTGTGCAAGCTGCATTGAAAATTCGAGAACGCTTCTGTCCGAATTATTTGAATCCTCTTTTATTATACTCATATCAAGCTTAATAACATCTATATTCATGCCATTTAATGCCGTTATCGATGAATATCCCGTTCCGAAATCATCAAGCTCAATAACAAATCCTTCTTTATGAAGCTTTCCAATTGTTTCCTTTAACCGGCTCGGGTTATCTGAATAAGCCGACTCCGTCACTTCTATGTGAAGCAATTCATGCGGAACCGAATATTTATCGGCAAGATTTATTATATAATCGGCAAGTTCCGGATCAAGAAAATCTCTTCTTGAAACATTTACTGAAATTGGAAATTGATATCCTTTTTCAATCCAATATGCTATCTCCTGACATACTTTTTCCCAAACAAATTTATCAAGCTCGGAAATAAAACCATTTTGTTCAAAAATAGGAATAAAGATTCCGGGGTTCATAAATCCAATGTCCGGATGCTCCCATCTTACCAAAGCCTCTGCTCCGGCCATTCTATTGTCATTTATATCATATTTAGGCTGATAGAAAACCTGAAACTGTTCCTGTCTGATAGCATTTTCCATGCTATCAATTATCTGTTGTCTGACAAGGAGCTTATCTCTCATCTCATCATCATACAAAGCTGAAACCTCTCCGTATTTTCCTTTTATGGACATCATTGCAATTCTTGCCCTGTCACACATCTGTTGAACAGGTAAATTTCTTCCCATTTTCGTAAGATAATGTCCAAGCTTTATATTTAAATTTGGAACAGGTGCATTTTTCTTAAGTTCCTTTATATACGATTCTTCAACTTCTTTGGTGATGTTAATACTCGGTCTTAAGCATGCAAATACATCACTTCCTATTCGACCACCAATTATCATTCCGATACCAATATTAGAGCCATTATCCGCAATGTATCTAAGAAGCTTATTACCTGTTTCGACTCCATACTGTTCATTGATTGCCTTAAAGCCGATAATATCCAACACTTCAACAACATAATCCGTATTAGGATTACTGTCAATCAATATCTGGGCATATCTGTAAAATGCTTCCTTTGTATATAAGCCTGTAACCGAATCAATCTCAATAGTGTTCAAAATAGCCGTAACACTTCTAAGCTTCATAAAACTTCTTACACGCTTTTTTATTTCTGTTACGTTGTACGGCTTAGATATAAAATCTGCTGCTCCTAATTCGAGACATTTAATTCTTTTTTCTTCATCAGAAAATGCAGTTGTTACAATAATTGGAATATCTCTGTATTTCGCATCTGCCTGCATTATCGATATAAGTTCAAAACCATCACATACCGGCATCTTTAAATCCGTAATTACAAGAGCTATTTCTTCGTAATATTTTTTCAAAATACCTAATGCTTCTTTTCCGTTTGATGCTTCAAAAAGCGAATACTCATCCTGCAAAATTTCTCTTAATATTTCACGATTATTATCATTATCTTCTACAATAAGAATACTGTTACTATAATCACTGTATCGCTTGTTGAGCATAACCTCTGAATTAACATTGACAAAGCCAACAACACATTGATGTAACTCACCTACGCCATCCATGTTGGAAAATTTTATTCTGTAATAAATTTCATTTCCATCTATGATTGCTCTGTAGTCATGTGAAAATGCACGTCTGATTTTGAATTGTCTTTGAAGATATTCTTTACTGCATATTTCACGCATTGTCTCTTTATCTTTTTCATGAACAGAATTTTCTATATATGTTCCCATTGCATCCCAATATGATGGTTTTTCATTGAGCATCACTCCCTGTTTTCTTGTGATTGATGCGTTCATTCTGTATGGATAAACTCTGTCATTATCAAAATCTATGTAAAATATAGACTCAAAATTTTCCGACAATTCCTTTAATACATTATCGAAAAGTATCCTTCCCATTTGGGTAATGCTTCCCATATCCTTTATCATTACGTAAACAACCTGATTATCATCCGTATAGGATCTGCTTGCAAAAAACTGCACCTCCATCAAATGATATTTTTCGCCACCGTATGTGCTTCTGTATCTTACCCAATGATTTATCTTACCATGGTATTCCTTAAAATTTTCTCTAAGGAAATCCAAATTGGTATATTTGATATAATCCTCTATATCCTCTTGATGCATGCTGTTAACTTTTATCGGATATTCCATAACGTCAACAAACGTTTTACACTCACTTCTGAAAGAAGAATCATGTCCGTCCATCAAATGAATAATTTCATAAGTGTTATTTGTCAAATCCGCCTTAAATGTTATAAAACACATCGAGCCAAAATCAATAAGTGCATCAATATGTTCAGCATTTCTGTAAAGCTCTGATCTGCTTCTTCTGTCTATGCCTGTACGACGGTAATAATCTCTTTTTACATCGTACATATTTCGGTCTGCAATCTTTAATACATCTTCAAAATGCATGCTTAAATCTTCGTTATACACCGAGCCTATGGAAATGCTAATTTTTGATTTGTCACATCTATTTCTGAAATTATCTATACTTCTCTCGAAATACTCTCTGTCCACAGACAACATAACGATAACAAATTCATCTCCGCCAATTCTGTATACCTTGTCGTGTCCAAAGCATTCAATTAACATAACAGAAGCGTCAAAAATGAGATTATCTCCCGCCTTATGTCCGTCTTTATCATTTATTTTTTTCAGTCCGTTTAAATCACATACAATTACACCTATAGCTGACTCATTAGCATAATCATTGTCATATGCCCACGAAAGTGCCATTCTGTTTCTGCATCCTGTTAACGGGTCAATCAAAGATTTCCTTTCGATTTCAAGAGCCTTTGACAAAGCCTTTTCCTGTTTCTTTAATTCCGTTATCTCTTCAGTTCCTACAACAATCTTGAACCTGCCATCTTCATCCAGGAATCTGATAAGCTTGTTTCTTATCCATCGATTTTCACCGACTTCATCTTCGATCCATCTTGTATCGAAAACTACTGTCTCGCCTGTTTCAATAATTTCATTAAACTTTTCCTTTGTAAAATATTTAAAAGCCTTTTCCTTATCATCAGGATGGATATTTTTCTCTATGTCATCGACAATATTAGTAAAAAAATCTTTATCAGTATTTTTTTGTATATTGTTTTCTAGTCTAAAGGACTCATCATAATAAAATATTTCATAATATCCTGTTTCAGGCTCGACAAAATATAAATTGGAAATTTTATCTGAAAGCGCAGCCAACAGTTCTGTAGTCCTAATTTTATCCATTCATCCATCCTCCCTTCCCAAAAATACTATTGTTCATCATAACAAACAATTTTTAACATATATAGGTTTATTTTATCAATTTTTTGCGTTTCGTTCAATATATTCTTTATTTATTTTTAACAATTTTTTCTATTTTTTTGTATAATTTCAATAAAGAAAAAACTGTCATACATTATGTGAACCAATTTGGCGGATAAGCCTGCAAACCTGATCCATCATATGCATGACAGTCTAAATTAAGAATAAACTTTATATAATAATCATTACTTCTTGTTCTTCTCTACATTCTGCTCCATCATTGCTCTAACCTTCATTGAAAGTCCAAAGAGGTTGATAAATCCTGAAGCATCCTTGTGATCATACAAATCACCTGTTGTAAATGAAGCAAGGCTTTCTGAGTATAATGAATATGGCGATGTAGTACCCTGCTTAATAATGTTACCCTTGTACAGTTTCATCTTAACTGTACCTGTAACTGTCTCCTGTGTCTTATCAACAAATGCTGAAAGACTCTCACGAAGAGGGCAGAACCACTTTCCTTCGTATACTAAATCAGCGAACTTTGTTGCCACAAGCTTCTTGTATGCAAGTGTCTCACGATCAAGACATATTTCTTCAAGCTGGGTATGAGCCTCCATAAGAATTGTTCCACCCGGAGTTTCATATACACCACGGCTCTTCATACCAACAACACGATTCTCAACAATATCAATTATACCAATACCATGCTTGCCGCCGAGACGATTAAGCTCTCTTATTATATCAGAAACCTTCATTCTCTTACCATTTAAAGCAACCGGAACACCGGCTTCAAATTCCAATTCAATTTCTTCGGCCTCATCAGGTGCATTCTGAGGAGTAACCGAAAGAACCAAAAGGTCATCGTAATTTGGTGCAAGTGCAGGATTTTCAAGCTCAAGTCCCTCATGGCTGATATGCCATATATTTCTGTCACGGCTGTATGAATGGCTTGCGTCGAAAGGAAGATCTATTCCGTGTGCCTTACAGAATTCTATTTCATCCTCACGTGACTGCATTGTCCACTCAGGCTGTCTCCATGTAGCAATAACCTTGATATCAGGAGCCAAAGCCTTAATTGAAAGCTCAAATCTGAGCTGATCGTTTCCCTTACCTGTTGCGCCGTGACAGATTGCAACAGCACCTTCTTTTCTGGCTATCTCAACGAGCTTCTTTGCAATAACAGGTCTTGCAAATGAAGTACCAAGTAAATATTTATTTTCGTAAACTGCATTAGCCTTAACTGTTGGCATTATGTACTCATCACAAAGCTCGTCAACTACATCCTCGATATAGAGCTTTTCAGCTCCTGAATACTTTGCTCTCTCATCAAGTCCTTCGAGCTCGCTCTCCTGACCAACATCTACACAACAACAAATAACATCATAGTTATATGTCTCTTTTAACCATGGAATGATAGCAGTTGTATCAAGTCCACCTGAATATGCTAAAACAACTTTTTCCTTTGCCATATGAAAAATCCTCCTAATATTAAATAGACTACCTGATAAACATAACAATCTATCTTGTTAAATATACAACTCATGTATATTTTATGCAAGTAAAAATTAACACTGTTCACATCTGTTTCTATGACTGACTGAACATCGGCCAATAGTACAGCATTGCTGTACATAAAAGTGTCATTGAAACGATAATAATCAATGTTAACTTCCAACCCTCTTTAAGCATATATTTGGGCTGCAAACCATATCCGACAGGAATAGCTCTTATCGATGTCGGAAGCATATATGAAAGATTTACACCCACTGATGCAATATAAATATACGGAACCGGATTTTTCCCAATTCCCTGTATAACGGATATTACAATCGGAATTGCAACCGCAGCAGTTGCCGTATTGGATGTGACATCCGAAAGAAGAAGTGTCATTGTTATTATTACAAATACAGTAACAGCCCCTCCTGACAGCTCCATTGAGGATACCCATGAACCAAGATTTTTTGCTGCTCCCGATTCATTTATTAATGTTCCGACTGCAAGTCCACCTGCAAAAACATAAATCATTTCCCATATTATTTTTGTCTGTACAGATTTCCATACCATCAAACGCTCTCCTTCCTTGTTTGTAATCAAAAAAGAAAGAATTGCACATCCGATAAACACATATGCCGGCTTTAATCCCGGCAAAATATTCATATATAATTGTCTTGTAAACGAAAGTACTGTCGCAATAAGAAACAAAGCAAGAGCTATTTTTTCTTCCTTGGACATCGGTGGCATTTTATTGTATTCTTCAATAAAATATTGTTTTGTTTTGCCTAAGTCATCATCCTTTTTTACATCTCTGACCATGTATATAATATTAATAATTGTCAAAACAAGCATAACAGGCAAAAATCTCACAACCCAGGAAATATACATATATTCTTTACCGGTAAGCTGCTGAATATAATCAACTGTAACCAGATTCATAGCACCACCAAGTGGAGATGCAAGTCCTCCAAGTCCTGCTGCATAAGCAATGGTAAGCAACAGCTTTGATGCTATTTTACTGTTTTTTACATCGCCTTCACCAATATAATTAAGCATTGCCACAGCTATCGGAGTGATTGTTGCACACACAACCGAATTAGGCAAAACGGAAGACAACAGCATTGATAACATAAACCAAAATATTATCTGTGTTCTTACCCTTGTACCAACCATTCTCAGGAAGAATGAAGCAATACGCTTATCCAATCCCGTTTCTTCCCATATTACCGTCAAAATTGATGCGCCTAACAATAACAATATTGTTTCCGATGCATAGTTTTTGATTACTTCGGTCATATCAACAAAGCTGAATAATGCATTAACAGCAATCGGTAAAAATGCCGTTATTGCATAATCAACAGGACCAAACACCCACCAATATGCCATCCATGCTACAGTACCGACTGCACCCTTTGCAGCGGTAGTCACAAAGACAGACTCCGGCAAAAACAAATAACATAATATAAACAACAATGGTCCTACAATAAGATGTATTATTCTACTTTTTCTCATGTACCTTATCCTCAAATTAAATTTAATTCTGTTGTAACTACTGTTTTTCCAATAATTTTTTTCTTTGAAGCTTTCCGTTTGAGCTTCGCGGTATTTCTTCTATTATTTCTATCTTCTTTGGCATTCTTGAAATATCCAGATTTTTCTTCAAAAAATCATTATAATCCGACAAATCAAATTGTTCCTGATTTTTCACTTTTATAAACAACATGGGCACTTGTCCGCAAACCGAATCCGTCATAGGTACGCATGCACAATCCGAAACGGCATCATACAAAACAGCAACAGATTCTATTTCTTCAGGTGCAATTTTTATTCCTTTATAATTGATGACATCATCTTTTCTGCCAATCACGTATAATCTTCCGTCTTCGTCAAAATAACCCACATCACTTGTATATAATATTCCATCTACAACTGTATCTTTTGTAAGCTGTTCGGCATTAAAATATCCATCCATCATCATCGGACCGCTCACTGCAATTGTACCTGTATTATAAACAGAGCTTTCGATAACATGTCTTTCTTCATCCACAATATAAAACGTTGAATTTTTAGAAGGATAACCTATGCACGATGCAAAATCAATTTCATTAAAATTTAGCACACAGCTTCTTCCTGCCTCTGTGCTTCCATAGAAATTATAGAGCCTTGATGAAACAAAAATATTTTTTAATTTTTCTTTCGTATCATCCTCTAAAACGGCAGTACCAATTTCAATGTAATCTATACTGCTGCTGCACTCCTGCAAACCTTTTTTTGCAATTTTAAGCAAAAGCTTTGCCAGTGTAGGTGAAACATCCAAAGCATTAACATTATATTTTCCCAGCATCTTAAAAAACAATCCGACATTCATAACTCCGTCAATAATAACAATCGAGCTGCCGTTATATAAATTTGCATAACACGTTCTAAGACCGTGTGAATGACTTAGCGGCAGCGGAATCATTTCAACTGTCTTCTCATTCATTTTTGTTCCGTATATTATATTTTCTGCAATGGCGATATTAGCCCGATTTGAAATACATATTCCCTTTGGCTCGCCTGTAGTACCGGTAGAAAATAATATTTCAGCCAATGCATTTTTGTTAATTCGAGGAAATTCTATGTCTGTTTCGTTAGACTTTTCACCTATAAATTCACGTATTTTAATATTTGAACCAAGCTCCTGATAATCAGTTTCAGAAAAAATACAAGCAGCCTTTTCTTCGCTATATATTTTTTTCACTCTGTCCGCTAATGCTTTTTTTTCGACAGGAACAAAAACAGCCCCCAGACATTGACATGCCAAATCAAGAATGATAAAGTCTGCATTCTGTGTACATTCAACCAATATATAATCTCCGGATTTAATTCCCATTTCAAGCATTTTCCCATATGTATTAACAAAAGTACATGCCAGCTCTCTATAATTATAGCAACCGCTTGTATCGGCAATTGCAAGCTTTTCCGGATTATCAATACTAAATTTATAAATTGAATGAGCAATAGAACTATACATATTTTTCCACCAGTCTTACCATAGCATCAACAGAATTGAAATTTTCCGGAACAACCTCTTCAAACGGAATTTCAATATCAAACTGATCCATTATCTCACTCACTATTTCAATCAAAGAAACAGAATCAATTTCATTGTTATCAATAAGTGCAGTACTTGTAAAATCCACCGAAC
>CALZHV010000081.1 GCA_945787485.1 uncultured Lachnospiraceae bacterium | reverse complement strand
ATTAACGAAAATTGCACTACATATCCGCAAAAAATTAAGCCGTGAGGACATCCCTCTCGGCTCGATTTTTTGTATAGTTGACAAACAATTGCTCATAATATATAATAGTGTAAAGAATGAAAGTTTACACTATTGAAAGGAGCAAGCTATGACAGATTACAAAAAACTATGCCTTGAGCTTTTTGGAACTGATGATGAAGCGGAACTGCGTAAAATTGCCGGCAGGCTTGCTTCGGGCAGAAAGAAAGCGTTAAGCAAAAACGATATTGAAAAAATCATCAAAATGCAACAGCAAGGAAAAACCACAAAGGAAATTGCCGATCATTTTGACGTAAGTCGTCAAACAATTTCAAAATATCTTAACAAACCGTTGAACGATGATTATACTATGCGAATAGATTTTATGTATAAACAAAAGGTTTGCACGGAAATATATGTTGATTATATGCACGAAAAAATAAAAATTATCAATCGCACAAACGATATTATGAAAAGAGCCTTTGGAGTTAATGAGAATCCTACCTGGCAGGAATACGAAGACTTTCTTGCAGACAGATGCTTGCCAAAGGCAAGAGCAATGCGAAGAATTGTTTTAAGCAGAATAGGTGTTGACAGCTACGACCCAATTCAAATTGTCGAAAAAACGAATGGGCGAACAGCCGAGGATAATCAATATCTAAAATTCACATACAGAAAAAGGAGGATGGCATTTTGATTAACACAATAAATCTTGACGGATATGATTTGATAGACACAAAAGCAACATCCTCAAAGGGCAATCAGCAAAAATGGCTTGTTGACAATTTGTGGTACAAGGCTGACCACATGGGCTATGAGGCACTGTGCGAGGTTGTTATTTCAAAGCTACTGCAAAAATCCAATGTTACGGATTTTGTAATTTATCATCCAATCAAAATAGATTTTAACGACAGAACACTCAACGGATGTTATTCAAAAAATTTTAAGGGCAAAAACGAAAGCATTGTTACTCTTGAGCATTTGTCAAAAAGCTGGCTTACAAATTCAATGACAAAGGAGCTGTTAAAGTATGACACACCCGAAGACAAAATCAAGCATACAGTAGATTTTATTGAAAATGTCACTAACCTAAAAAATGTCGGCGCATACATTACTATGATGCTTGAGCTTGACGCATTTTTTCTAAACGAGGACAGACACACAAACAATATTGCCTTTATTCTTAATGATGAAACGAACGAGTATAGATTTTGCCCGTACTTTGATTTCGGATTGTCATTATTCGCCGATACGACATATGATTTTCCGTTGGATTTAGATATTTACAAAGGCATTGAAAAAATCAAAGCAAAGCCCTTTAGCAATGATTTTGATACACAAATGGAGGCGGCAACAAAGCTCTATGGCGACCAATTAAAGCTGTCGTTCACAAATGCCGATATAGAAAATGCTTTTGATGAAATCAGGGACTACTACTCTGCTGAAATCATTGCAAGAGCAAAAAATCTCTTGTATAACCAACGACATAAATATGGATACTATTTCGATTAGTAGGAAAACTTTTACTGTTGATAAAAATATTATGTCGTGATATAATATAATAGATTATACACATATAAGAGGTACCAAAGAATGAAATTCGTGTCTCCGTTGAGATATCCAGGAGGAAAATCCAAATTATATGATGTTGTAAAAACAATAATTGTGGAAAATGGATTATCAAATGGAACTTATGTAGAACCGTTTGCGGGTGGATCAGGATTAGCTTTAAAACTATTGATTAATGGTGATGTAAAAAGAATTGTTATAAATGATTTGGATCCTGCAATTTATCACTTTTGGAAATCAATACTAAATAGAACCGACGAGTTTTGCGAGCTAATCAACAATGTTCAATTGTCAATATCAGAATGGAATAGACAGAAAAGTGTTTTTAACGCGGGCTTTAATAATAATGAATTAGAGTATTCATTTGCAGTGTTTTACTTAAATAGAACCAATGTGTCTGGAATATTAAAAGGCGGTGTAATAGGTGGGACACAGCAAAACGGCAAATATAAAATAGATGCAAGATTTAATAAAAAAGTTCTTATTAGTAGAATTAGGAGAATTGCATCGTTTAAAGATCAAATTGATGTCACAAATTTTGATGCATGCGAATTAATTGAAAATGGTTATTTAAACAAGTATAGAAAAGTTTTAATCAATCTTGATCCTCCATATGTTGTAAAAGGGAAAGAACTCTATAAAAACTCATATATAAAAAGCGATCATGAAAAATTATATAATAGTTTAAAAAGATGCAAAAAAAAGTGGATTGTTACATATGATGTAAATGATTTTATAAAGGATTTGTATAAAAAATATAGAATACAAAAAATAACAATCAATTACAGCGCAAACCGACATAGAAAAGAGCATGAATATGTAATATTTAGTTCAAAACTTATAATACCACAATCTTTGAATGGAGAAGAAATATGAATTGCACAAACGAATGTAGATTTTGTTCAATAGTTAAAGGCGAAAGAAATTTAGGAATGGTTGATACTCCTATTATTGAAAATGACAACTATATGCTATTATCAAGTGTAGGAGCAATGATTGAGGGATGGACTTTGATAATCCCAAAAGAACATGGCTATTCTATGAGGAGATATTATAACAGCGAGAGTTTTCAAACTTTTTTCAAACAATCGTTAAATCTAATTAACGAAGCCTATCGAGATAAAAATGTGTTTGTATTTGAACATGGCGCAAATACATTTGGTTCACTGACGTCTTGTGGAACGAATCATTCTCACTTGCATATAATTCCAAGTGAATTTTATGTCCTTAATGAAATCCAAGAAATCTTAGATTTTAAAAAAATCAAATTATCAGAATTAGAAAATCATGTAAAAGATTCCGAGTACTTAATGTATAGTGAAATAAATAATGTAAACATAAATAATGATATTGAGTGTTATGTTCACCTACTGGATAAACCAATATCTCAATTTTTCAGAAAAATAATTGCTAACAAACTCGGTATACCAGAAAAGTATGATTACAAAACCAATATGAATTTAGATATTGCAGAAAGAACATATAAAATGTTAACAAAGGAGTAATATGGGGAATCGAAAAGACAAAGCTAACTTTTCCAACACAGATGATAGAAAAAAAGGCGTCTGGAAAACAAGATATCCTGATAAGTGCGCAAGACAAAGACAGTTTTTTGAAGCTGCCTATCTGTTTGTATTGTTTTTAATATCTCTTTCTATAATTTTTTTATGCTATCTTGATGTTCTTTCTGAGTGCTTACATATTCCAGAAGCTAAAATATTAACATTTAACAAAATGGCAACTTGCATGGCGTCGGGTCTACTGGGCGGAACCATCAATAATATTAAGTGGTTTTATCACAGCGTTGCTAGAGGTTTTTGGAATGAAGATAGAAAGTATTGGAGGTTTTTTACACCTTATGTTTCGCTTGTATTAGCATTTATAATCTCGTGCATTTTAAGTGATACAACGATTATTAATGGGAATGGATTTTCAGCAGTAACAGTGGGATTTTTAGCTGGTTATTTTTCTGATCAAGCGGCAGGAAAAATGGCAGAGGTTGCTGCGGTACTATTCAACACCAAAACAGAAACAAAGTCTAATGAAGAAGATAATAGTAGTTCACAGGAATAAAATTGAAAATATCGCTGTTGATAAATTAAAAGAATCAGTTGTTGGACAGAAAACATTGGGATTAGCTTCCATTCCTTCTTTATGGACACCTGATTTTTTTGTTGTGTCTTCAGGATTGATTAACGAATATAAAAAATCAAACAACAAAGAAAAATTAATAAATGATTACTCAAATCAAATTATAAGACAATCTCAAGTTCTTCGATTTGGTGATGAAATTATACTAAGATCATCAGCATCAAAAGAGAGCATGGAAGAACGAGGAAAATATGATTCAAAAGTATCAAAACTGATAAATTTGAAAGATAATTTAGAAGAACTAATAATCAGCCTTTTAGCATCTTGTGACGATGACGTAAATATTGCTATTGTGGTTCAAAAATATATTGTTTCAAACAAATTAGGTCACATGTCTAATGAACGTCGTTTTCATCATGATGCACGTGATTGGAAAATAGAATTGTATAATAACGATACATTTTCAGACAACCAAATAGGCATTAGAAAGTGGAGAACCACTTATGATTTGGAAGAAATATCAAATACTGAACTAAAATATAGTGGTAATGCTCTATTAAGAGAGTTACGAAAGGTTGCGTATTATTGGTATTGTAGTTATGGCAGCAAATATCGATATCATTTGGAATTTGTATATACAGACAGTCAAATATTTATAGTACAAGCCGATTGCGATAATGTCAACGCATCGTCCAAAAATCCAACTGAATATAACATTAACATAAATTGCAAAGTACTGTCAAAAGATTTAAAAATATTAAACATATATAACTATTCGGAGTCTAATTATAAAAAACTTCAAAATTTGAAGGATTATAAAGATATTGGACTACCAACAACTACGTTATACTATTTAAATGACATATCCACGTTAGAAAACATATCTAAAGGAATAATTAGTGTCGAATTACGTCAAGATCTAGAATTGCTATTAAGTGTTCAATCAATTGTAATAAGAAGTGACATAATAAGCGATAATAAATCTGAAAGACAAATGTTACCAAGAAGCAATGAATTAAAAGATTTTTTGTCTGTTAAAAAATGGCTTATTGACAATGTTAATACCATAATTGACAAGCAAGGGATTTTTATTATTCATAATTTTATACCTGCAGTTTCTTCTGCTTTTGCTCATGCTAAGCCTAGCGGTACGAAGGTTGAAATACAATCTTTATGGGGACTTCCAGAAGGTTTATACTATAACGCACATGATACTGCAATTGTAAAATTCCCATATTCCGATTTGGAAAAAGTCAACGCAAACAATTCTTTTGTTACAATAAAGAAAAAATACAAGGATTCTTTTGTGTATCCTGATGACTCAGGAAAATGGTCCGTTGAAAGAATTGCTGAACCATATGATTGGAAATGTTCGATTCAGGATCCAGATTCTATTTTTGACATTGCTATACAGTCACAAAGAATTGCCAATAGTTATAATGAAGAAATCAGTGTAATGTGGTTTGTAGGAATTGATGAGAATCATTTTGGTTCAAAAAATTTGCCTTGGTTTCACGAAAAAATTGAACTAGAATTAGACTCTTACACAAAAGATTTATACAAAAGAAAATATTTTACAGATGAAGAGTTTATACTAAATGACCAAAACGATTTAGAAAAACTTAAGCTGGATAGCACAAATATAAAATGCGTTAGAATAAAGCCAAAGGATGAAAGTATATTAAGAAACAAGGATTTTTTAAGTGAAGTTGGTCAAATAGTTGTTGACAAAAATCTCAGTATACTTTTAGAGGGAGCACAATTAACACATTCATACTATCAGTTAAGACGAACAGGTGCAAATGTCGTTTGTACAAAATCGGATGAATTCGAAATATCAAATGACATGGAATTTAATAAACTTGTAAGAGATAGAATTCCAGAAATAATAGTAGCAGGAGGCGAAGCTGTTAAGTGTAGGAAAGCATCCGAAGCTCTGTATGACAGATTGTTGTTTGAGAAACTTTTAGAAGAAGCTTTTGAAGTAAATGATGCAAGCAATATCACTGATTTAAAAGAAGAAATTGCTGATATGCTTGAGGTTATTGATGCAATAAGCACAAAAATTAACCACTCATCTTTATGCTATATAGACTTCAATGAAAGACCAATTGTTACAAGCTCTGATTTGTTGTTTGAAAAGAATTTGTCTTATGGAACTCAGCAATTCTATCAGTTTAAATTTGATAACAAATACTGCTTATTAACAGTAGAAAGACAAAAAACTGATTATAGAATAGAACTAAATATATCAAATACGGAAATCGTTTCTTTAAAGAAAACATCAGCAGAAACAACATTACTTTCAGGACTAAAAATAAAAATTCTAAAACTTGCTTCACAATTACTAAACGTTAGATCAACATCTAAAACTGTAAAACTTTTAGCAAAATTAAATGAAACAATTAGAGAGATTTGCTTGATTGCTTCTATTAATTATGATGAAATACAAAATATTAAATCAGAAAAAAATAGAAAAAGAGGTGGTTTTGTATATGGATACATCTTATTAAACACCTCGTTAGCTGAAAGTTATACAGAGTGCGATGTTTTTGATCCAAATAATTGTGCTTTACAAACTTCAATATCAAAATCTCCTAACAAGTATGTTGATTTTCGAAAAAACGAAAAAAATAATAGTAATATTTTAGTGATGAGATTTAATGTTCCTTTAGCGGTTAATAATTGGGGAATTACTTTTGAAAGTAAAAAAATCAAAGAATTTTTCGATTTTAATTTCAAATTACACTTCAAATTTGAAAAAATACATTCAGGCGAGCTTAAAGTATGCATTTCAGCAGAACACGATACTGTTGAACAACTTTCTTTGTTCGATATAAAAATGTGAAGAAAGTATCTGATTATTGCTTTTAATAAAATTAGTAAGGAACTGATGGTTTGTCCATCAGTTCCTTTGTTTTGTCTTCAGTACAGAATACCCCCCCAGTTAAACCGGGGAAAAATAAAATGCCTAGTAAAAATAAAATAGCTGAGCTATAAGCAAGGCAAATTAAAGAAAAGAAAACCTCCTAGTATAATGTGAACTTGTCAAGTAAAAGTGGACAGTAAAAACCACCAATTACCTAAACCCTTGTTCGACTCTATATTGAACAGGGGTTTTGTAGTTGAATTTGTAAGATAATCTTTCATTGTTAAAGTAGCAGACGTAGTTTTCAATGAACGGGGGTATACCCTCAACGGCTTTCAGATTAAAATCTATTTTCATTTCTTCCTTTATCCAACCATTTAGTGATTCAATAATTGGATTGTCCGTTGGAGTTCCAGCTCTTGACATTGAGCGCTCAATGTTTGTATAATCTTTATGGGCTTGATAAAAGCCTTCCGATAAGTAGACACTACCTTGGTCGGTGTGGAGAATGACTGGGTAGTTCTGCTCTTTCTTTTTCTTTATTAACTCGTTTAAACAATGATAATATGGTAAACTACTACCGACTTTATTTGTTACAAAACTTGCTATAATCTCGTTATTGAGCACATCTAAAAGGTATGTCCATTCCCAACAAATACCTTTATGCATAATGCAAGTCATATCTGATACTACAATCTCTAAAGGTTTAGTTGCATTCCAGTTTCCTTTAATTGTGTTTGGAAATTTAATAATTTCTTTTCCTGTAATTTTCCTTCCTCTGTTAGTTTTAGAACGTATTCCTGCAAATTTACAACATTTATGTGCCAAGTGGTCCGAGAATAACCAACCGGTTTCGTTACGAACTAGGTTTGCAAGATAGTGGTAGCCTTTGGTTTTATGTTTATTATGTTGTTCCAACAGCAATTCAGTAAGTAACACTCTGTCTCGTTCATACCTGTTCGGTTTATCTTTCCTGTTTAGCCATTTGTAGTATCCTGAACGATTAACGGACATTATTTCGCATAGAAATTTGATACTGTATTTATCCTTCAGAGAGAAAATTATTTCATATTCACATCTTTTAAAGAAACGAATTCTTTGTTTGCACCAACTCCTTTCACTTGATATCCTTTTTTAATCGTTCATTTTCTATTTCTAATTTTACTAATTGTAGTTTTAATCTTTCTGTTTCGGTTAAAGTTTTGCTTGTGTGTAATGCTGCAAAATGATTGCCGGGATGCCTTTTGGAATCAAATGCAGCCTCGCCATATTCTCCATAATCTTTCAGCCAATGACATATCATACTTCTGTCTGCATCATATTCTTTTTCAAGCGTTCGTACAGAAATATGTTCGTTTAGATGCTTACCTATGATTTCTAATTTTTGTTCCTTTGTCCATTTTCGTTTCTTTTGTCCTTTTTTCATAATTTATACCTCCTACTATATTTTAGCATAAGAAAAAGGTAGATACATGGTGGTTTTCCATGTGTCTACCTTTATTATACTATCGCATTCAACTGGTTGTTATGATTTGTATAATTGACAAGCAATTACCCGTAATATACAATAGTGTAAAGATTGAAAATTTATACTATTGAAATGTAACTGTTGAGGCGTGTTATAACGGTATCAGGTTTCATGCAAAGGAAAGTGAAATCGTTGAGTGATTTTTTCATTAATTTTACCTTTTTTGTAAGCATTTATTAAATTCAAAATACTTATTTTATATTGCTTTCTTTCCATAACATACCTTGATTTTTTTATCGAAAAACTGTGGAAGTTTAGTGCGATTTATAGTACAATTAGGCTACCAAATCAGGAAAGGAAGATTAGAATGATTAGAAAAATCATTAAGATAGATAAAGAAAAATGTAATGGTTGCGGTGCATGTGCATCTGCCTGCCACGAGGGTGCAATAGAAATGGTAAACGGCAAAGCCGTTCTCACAAGAGAGAACTATTGCGATGGCTTGGGCGATTGCCTGCCCGCCTGCCCTGTTGACGCAATTTCCTTTGAAATGCGTGAGGCTCCGGCTTATGACGAGGCGGCGGTTATGGCAAGTCAAAGGGCTAAAACTCACGCACATTCAGGTTGTCCCGGTTCTCGTTCTATGAGCATAAATCACGAACAGAAAACGGATAATACCGATGTTTCGGTGTCAAGCCAGCTTTCTCAATGGCCTGTTCAGATTAAGCTTGTGCCTGTAAATGCTCCATATTTTGATGGTGCAAATCTCCTTGTTGCCGCCGATTGCACGGCTTATGCCTATGGCAATTTCCACAACGATTTCATCAAAAACAAGATTACCTTAATAGGTTGCCCGAAGCTTGATGATGTTGATTATGCAGATAAATTAACTGCAATTATTGCAAATAATAATATCAAAAGCGTAACCGTTGTAAGAATGGAGGTGCCTTGCTGCGGAGGTATTGAACACGCAGTTAAAACAGCACTTCAAAGCAGCGGAAAATTCATTCCGTGGCAGGTCGTAACAATCTCATCAG
Organism: uncultured Lachnospiraceae bacterium; assembly: GCA_945787485.1. Classification (GTDB taxonomy): domain Bacteria; phylum Bacillota; class Clostridia; order Lachnospirales; family Lachnospiraceae; genus Coprococcus_C. The sequence continues at coordinate 57 of CALZHV010000081.1, read as the reverse complement.
ACGGAAAAATATTATCATAGGGTAACGGTAATAAGGAGGATAAATCAATGGCATTTA
>CALZHV010000080.1 GCA_945787485.1 uncultured Lachnospiraceae bacterium | reverse complement strand
TCATGTTATATTATATAATCATAAGAAAAAATATAGCAAATAATATCATATGATAAATAAAATTTATCATACATGGTAATAATTTGCAATTAAATATTGTTATACAAAGCGGAGGATATTATGGACAGCCAAAATGAACAGTCAAACAGACAATCAAACGAAGCTACAGAAAAAAAGAAGGACTTCAAAACACCCGGAATTATTGTATGTATTTTAATTGCAATTCCTTCTTGGTTTCTTGGCAAACAATTTCCAATTATTGGCGGACCGGTAATAGCAATAGTTTTGGGAATGATAATTACACTTTTTATCAAGGATAAAACAAAGCTTGATTCCGGTATCAAATTTACTTCAAAAAAAATTTTGCAATATGCGGTTATCCTGCTTGGTTTCGGACTGGATTTAGGTGTTATTTTTCAAACCGGAAAGCAATCACTTCCTATCATTATTTTAACAATTTCAACATCATTAATAATAGCTTTCGTTCTATCAAAGCTATTACACATACCATCAAAAATTGCAACACTGGTTGGTGTTGGTTCTTCTATTTGCGGCGGTTCAGCAATTGCCGCAACCTCCCCTGTTATAGATGCGGATGACGAAGAAGTTGCACAGGCAATATCAGTTATTTTTTTCTTTAATGTTTTGGCCGCAATAATTTTTCCTAACCTGGGTGCTTTATTAAATTTTACAACTACAAGTGGAGAAGCATTTGGTATTTTTGCCGGTACTGCAATAAACGATACTTCATCTGTAACAGCAGCTGCTTCAACTTGGGATAATATGTGGAATCTTGGAAGTGCAACACTTGATACTGCCGTCACAGTTAAATTAACCAGAACACTTGCTATTATACCTATAACGCTGGCACTTGCTATTATGAGAACACAGAAAGAAAAAAAAGCAAATAACGGTGAAACAACAGCTTCATACAGCTTAAAGCAGATTTTTCCTTTCTTTATTCTTTACTTTATCGCTGCATCAATCATAACAACGGTTTGCTATCATTTTGGTGTCAGTTCTTCATTCTTTGCACCAATAAAAGACCTTAGTAAATTTTTTATTATTTTAGCAATGGCAGCAATAGGATTAAATACAAATATCGTAAAACTTATTAAAACAGGCGGAAAACCTTTAATATTAGGTTTCTGTTGCTGGGTTGGAATAACAGTTGTAAGTCTTATTATGCAGCATGTAATGAATTTATGGTAAAAATAAAACCACAAAAAAAGTAGCTTGGTCAAGCTACTTTTTTTGTGGTTTTATTAAATGAATTATGCAATCTTTGACTTTGCAACTTCAACTAATTTTGTGAATCCTTCAGGATCGCTGATTGCCATCTCTGAAAGCATCTTTCTGTTAATATCAACTTCTGCAAGCTTTAATCCATACATAAGCTTGCTGTATGATAAACCATTCATTCTTGCTGCAGCATTTATACGAGCTATCCAGAGCTGTCTGAACTGTCTCTTTCTCTGCTTTCTGCCCGCATATGAGCTTGTTAATGCACGCATAACTGACTGCTTTGCTACTCTATACTGTTTTGATCTTGCACCCTTATAACCCTTTGCAAGCTTAAGAACCTTATTTGCCTTTTTCTTATGGCCTACGCCACCTTTAATTCTTGCCATTTTCGTCTATTCCTCCTACTTCTTAAATGTATGGTAAAATCTTCTTCATAACTTTACTGTTTGTTGCATCTGTCATAGTTGACTTTCTAAGTCTTCTCTTAGTCTTTGCAGATTTTTTAGTAAGAATATGACGTTTATATGCTTTATATCTCTTTAATTCACCTGTTCCTGTTTTCTTAAAGCGCTTTGCAGCAGCTCTTTTTGTCTTTAACTTTGGCATTTTATTTCCTCCTTAAATAAACTATATATAAAAATTTTAACGTTTTTCTGTTAAAAACATTATCATACTTCTACCCTCAAACTTCGCCGGTTTATCAATTACAGCTACATCTGAAAGCATTTCAGCAAACTGTTCAAGAATAGCCTTGCTTGTATCAACATGAGCAAGCTCTCTACCTCTGAATCTGAGTGTTACTTTAACTTTATCTCCCTTTGAAAGGAACTTTCTTGCATTATTAACCTTTGTGTTAAGATCGTTTGTATCAATGTTTGGTGACAATCTTATCTCTTTAACTTCAATGGCTTTCTGCTTTTTCTTTGATTCTTTCTCTCTCTTAACCTGCTCAAATTTGTACTTTCCGTAATCCATAATCTTACAAACAGGTGGTTTAGCTGTTGGAGCAATCTTTATCAAATCAACTCCGGCTTCCTGAGCCATTTTTAATGCTTCCTTAGAAGTCATTATTCCAAGCTGTTCTCCATCTTCACTGATAACACGAACCTCTTTATCTCTAATCTGTTCATTAATTAATACTTCGTTAATAATACACACCTCCGATTAAACTTCATAATATCTTATGTAATTCCTTATAAATTAAAAAAGTGGATAGACAAACTATCCACGCACTGTTACAATAAATAAATATCGTAATATTAACCCGAGTCGCCCTTGCGCTAAGGTGAGAGTGGATACTCTGCTTTCTTTTTCACACTCGGATAGTTTAACACATCCTATTTTGAATGTCAATATTTATTTTTTAATTGTTTATTTCAATTTAATAAAGGAACCCTAAAGTTCCATCTGATTTCATTATAATTTTAGCAACCTTAAAACTCGTTTCTCATTTTTTCAGTATCAAATTGTGAAATTTGTAATTTCATCTTTTCAGCAGTGTTCCTGATGCAGCCATTTTTAATGTTATATTTTCATTTTTTAATAAATGTGTTTTTATTTCATAGTTGACATGTAACATCAATATGATAAAATATGTAATTATTTATTATAATTATTAAAGAGGAAAGAAACGTGGACCCCAAAATTCAAATAATAATTCTTGTTATTTTGTTAATATTATCCGGTTTATTTTCGTCATCCGAAACAGCATTGACGACCGTAAACAAATTAAAGCTTAGAGATTTGGCTGATAACGGCAGCCATCGTGCAAAAAAGGTGCTTAAGGTTATTGAAAATCCAAGCAAGCTTTTATCTACAATACTTATAGGTAACAATCTGGTTAATATTTATGCTTCAGCGCTTACTACAACACTTTGTACTGCGCTATTTGGAGATAAATACATCGGATTAGCAACCGGTTTATTAACGCTTCTTGTTTTAATCTTTGGTGAAATAACTCCAAAAACTATTGCAACGAAATATAATGTTCAGCTTTCAATGCTTTTCGCATATCCGGCGTGGGTTTTAATGATAATTCTTACACCGGTCGTATGGACATTAAATTTAATTACCGGTATCATCTTCAAGATATTGAAAATTGATATAAATGCATCTGAAAATCTTATGACCGAATCCGAATTACTTACTGCTGTAAATGTAAGCCATGAAGAAGGTGTAATCGAAAAAGAAGAACAATTCATGATTTCAAATGTTGTAGATTTTGGCGATGCACTGTCAAAGGATATTATGATTCCTCGTGCCGATGTAGTTTTTGCCGATGCCAATTCTACGTACGAAGAATTAGTTGATATATTCAAAGCTGAAAAATATTCACGTATTCCGATTTATGAAGATACAAAGGATAAAGTAATTGGTATTCTTTACATCAAAGACCTATTCTTTTATAGAGAAATAAATGACATGGAATATTTTGATCTTAGAAGCATTCTAAGAAAACCTGTTTTTGTATATGAGTATCAAAAAACAAGTCAGATATTTGCCGATATGAAAAAATCCGCATGTTCATTTGCTGTTGTCCTTGATGAGTATGGTGTAACTTCAGGTATTATTACCATGGAAGATTTGTTGGAGGAAATAGTAGGTGAAATCAGAGATGAATATGACGAGGATGAAAATGATTTCATTGTAACAGTTGAAGATAATATGTATGACATAGATGCATCAATAAAGCTTACAGATTTAAATGATGCTATCGAAACAAAGCTTGAATCCGAAGATTATGATTCCCTTGCAGGTTTTGTAATTGAACTTATGGATAAGCTTCCGAATACAGGTGATGAAGCAATTTATAACAATATGATTTTCAAAGTAATGAAAATGACAAGAAACAGAATAGAACGTGTTCTGTTAACAATACTTCCGACACAGGAAAACGAAACAAATAATGAAGCCGAGTAGAATATACCCGGCTTCATTATTTTTACTCAATTTAATATATTTTGATTATTTATTACCTGTAGTTCTTCTTTGATTAGACTTTGCTTCTCTTTCATCCTTTTGTCGGCGAGTTTTTTTCTTAGCTTCTTCGTTTTTTTCTTCTGCTAAAGACTTTTCTTCCTGCTCTTTCGCCATTTTATCAATAATATGTTCCATAAGACTTTTCTTTGTATAAATGTCATATGCAAGCAAAGATAAAAATGTCAAATCCTTTAAATATCCGTCTTTCTTATCATTGAAATCTTTTTCTGCACACTCATAACTCTTTATAATGCTGTTTTCAGTATTGAAATACTGATACTTTTCAAGATTATACAGACTTGTATATATTTCATCCAAAGAATGTGAAGCATTCGGATTATTGTAATATTCATCTATAAGTGGATTAAGCATAGTCTGAATATCACTTATCGATATAACATTTTTCAAATAATATATATATATAAGCAAAATAATATGTTCTTTGGAATATCTCTTTTTTTCCGGAGGCGGTAACAATTCATTCTTCGTATAATTATTTATCATTGTTTTCGTGAGTGTCTTATCATCATCACGTCTCTTATTTTTTGATAAATGAGTATCCATGAATGTCGTAACCTGATCCATATAAAGCTCAATATCCGGTATATCATCCGGAACAATATAGCCCAAATTTATCATTTCTCTTATATCTTTTTTTATAGATTCTTTTTTAATATCCATAGCGTTTCTCCTTACCTCATTATATAGTATTAAACACTATATGTAAAGTATTTTGAAACTATCTACAGCAGTTAATTTCCATATTCAAAATCTGTATGGTATCACTTAATTTATTAGTCCGTTTTAATACCTTTTCAATTCGTACCATAAGCTCTAACACTTCAAAGGGTTTTACAATATAATCTTCTGCGCCTCCCTTTAAGCCTTGTATTTTTGAATTCAAATCCGTTTTTTTGCCATAGTCTTCTTTATTCTCCTTGAGACCTATTTTTTCTGTCAGCTAATCATATACATAATAGCATAACGCTACAACAGAAAAAAACCAAGTAAAAATTTTCTTACATTTGAAAAATGTCGAAATTTAAAAAGGAGCTGTCGCACTAATTACCTAGTGCAACAGCCCCTTTTGGGTTATAATTATCCTACCAACGCTTTAACCATATCAAGTTGTTGAATTGTTCTGCTTTGACCTGATTCAGACAAATATATTCCGCTCCTTCTGATTTGAGCATTATAACTGTTATCTTTGTCAGATTTTAGTGCGTATTCAGATTTGACATTACCAAGATAAATGGCACCGACCTTCGCCTGTTTCAGACTAAGCATTTTATCATTACCGGCATCATCTTTTATCCATACAGACAGTTTGTCATAAATATCATCTGCTTCGTCTATCCAGCCGTTTTTATCCGAATCATATTCAGATAAATCTTTAAATCCGTTACCTGTTTTGGCACCGAACATTTCACTGCCATCATCAATTTTTCCATTATTATTTTTGTCAAATACAAGAAATCCCGAACCATTAGACAACAATGAGATTTGATCAACCTTGCCGTCAGCGTCTATATCAAACATCCATTTTTGATCACTTACACCTATCGGATTAGAATCCAGACTAATTACTAAAGGATCCGTCATCATAACCTCTACGCTATCGCATGAAATCTCCATTTCTTGTGAAAACTCTCTGCTCATACTAAGCTCAATGTCAAAATTCAATTCCCTTCCGTCTTCTGTCTTTACAATTCCCTGACTTGTAAAGCTAAGACTTTCTGTTTCTGTATATGAATAACTCATATAGTCTGTTCTGTTCCATACAGATACATTTTGACCGGACGTATATCCACCGCTTGAAAGATCAATAACATAGTATTTGCTATTTTTATGACCATTAATAAAATCTAATAAATCATTTCTCATTTTAAACAAATACATTCTAAGCTGTGCCAATGCATTATTTACACTTTCATGTTCTTTAGCACTAATCCTTGCAGATAAATTTGATTTTTTGACATTTGCGAGTTCATCACCTGCTGCACCATCCCTGTTGTACCCAAGCGATAAATTATCCATTGACAAATTATTGGTTCTACTTGCATTTGCAAGAATCTGATTAAATTGATTTTCTCTTGCAATAGTACTGCCATCCTGAGCATTTGTCATTATGGAACCACTTTTAATTTCAATTCTGCTTTGCTGCGTAGTTTTTGCAGTCATCTCTACTGCGCTTGATTTTACAATCATAAGTTCCTCCCCTTTCCTGCCGCCTTTTAATACCCCGGCGGGCATAAAATATAGCTTACAACACGAAAAGTAGTCTACTCAAAGGAACTTGCATTATATATATCGACATAAGCATATATTTTTTTGAGAATTATCCAAATAAAAAAACTGTGGAACACCACAGTTTTTTTATTTGCTTATTTATTTTTTTCTTCAAGCCTTTTAAAAACAAGAGCATAACCATCACTGCCATAATTGAGTGATCTGTTCACTCTGCTTATTGTAGCTGTCGAAGCTCCTGTCTCTGCAGCAACCTCGTTATATGTACAATTATCTTTTAACATTTTTGCTACAGAATACCTTTGTGCTATAGACAACAGCTCATTTACTGTGCATATATCCTCAAAGAACTTAAAACATTCCTCTTCGTTTTCAAGTGTTAATATAGCCTCAAATAAGTCCTCTACAGCCTTTGTTCTTATTCCCTTACCCATATTATCACCTACTATTAATTCTCTTTTCTAACCCATACTGCAACAGAATCACGGTTTACATAGAAATCACCGAAGCCTGCATCATCAATCTTTATATTATATTTTGCATTACCCATTGCATCTGAGAAATGACAACCTGCAAACTGTTTTCCGATATACATATGCTTTGTTCCGCCTGTACCATCAGAAAGAACTACTGCCAAGCCTGAATCCGGATGTTCTTCGTCACCTTCTCTTGTCCATCCAATACAGTTTGGATCATCAAAATAATCATGCTGTGCACCGTATGCATTTAACTTACGAAGCTTCATAAGCTTATCAAGCTCTTTTTTCTTAGATTTAACCTTAGCTGTAGGAATGCCCTTATAATCTCCATAAAACACACAAGGATAGCCTTCCTGTCTAAGTAAAATAATTGCATATGCCATCGGTTTAAACCAGTCGTCAACCCATGACTCAAGTGATTGTCCCGGCTGACTGTCATGATTATCTACAAATGTTACGGATTTCAAAGGGTTAACACGAGTGAGTGAGCCATCTAATATCGTTCTTAAATCATAATTTCCGTGTGCTTTAGAGCAATTATGGAAATTGAAATGAAGAGGCACATCAAATAAACTTACTTCACCTTCATTTGAATTTATGTAATCCTGTAAAATATTAACATCCCAATGCCAATATTCTCCGACTGCAAATAAATCTCTTCCTGCAGTCTCTTTCATCTTTCTTACCCAGTCCTTGAAGAAATATTTGTTGATATGTTTAACGGCATCTAATCTGAAACCATCAACACCTGTTTCCTCTGTATACCACTGCCCCCATCTCATAAGCTCTTCTCGAACATCGTTGTTTCCAAAATCAATGTCCGCACCCATGAGGTAATCATAATTTCCACGTTCAGCGTCTACATTTGAATCCCAGTCTTTGCCTGCAAATTTAAAAATTGACTTAGCAGCTCTTTCCTGATCCCAGTCAATTCCGTCAAAATGAGTCCAATTCCACGTGAAATCAGAGTATTTTCCTTTACGTCCCGGAAATGTAAATTTTGTCCATGCACCGATAGTTTTTGAATCACCTATCATCTGATTACGACTTTCCTGGTTGAATTCCTTAGCTGAAACTTTCTCTATTTCATCAGCTCCGATCTTATGATTAATTACAATATCTGCGTATACATTTATGCCTTTTGTATGTAATGTTTTTATTGCATCAAGATATTCTTTTTTTGTACCATATTTTGTTGGAACAGAACCCTTCTGGTCAAATTCTCCCAAATCGTAAAGGTCATATACTCCATATCCAACATCTGTTGCACCATTTGCGCCTTTATAAGCGGGTGGCATCCAAACTGCTGTGACCCCAACATTTTTTAGCTTTTGAGCATCAGCCTTCAAATTTTTCCACAATGACTGATCCGCCGGATAGTCCCACTCAAAATATTGCATCATTATACCGTTAATACCCATTATGTCCTCCACTAATAAATCCGTTACTTGAAATGTGACAAGTAACAAAATAAATATTACACTTTAACATCGTAAAGTATTATACCAAAATATACTTTATGCGTAAAGACACAATTTGTCTCTTTAGTCGGCTAATGCTCTTAAATTTTACTTTTCGTAGTTTGGTTCAACATCCTCATAATCGTTACCTATCTCTATTGAAGAATCTTCATTATTTTGTTCGATATCTTCATAATCATTACCCGGTTCAACTGTCTGTTCATCAGTTTTACCACATCCTGTCATACTCATCATCATTATTGCTACTATTGCAGCTGTTGTAATAATCTTAATTGTTTTTTTCATAATAAAAACCCCTTTCATTCATGTTATTTTTATTGGTTTATAGTTTATATACGAACAGTGTCTTTATTTTTATGGCACTATTTATTTGTATTATATAATATTTTATCAAATTTATCATCACTAATCACAAATAGAAGAGGTCCCGCAGCAAAAACTTAATTTTACCACAGGACCTAATTTGTGTAACCAATATTTATTTTTCCCATTTGTTCCCTTTCTTATACCGATATATTAATTGTCAGACATAATATATCATTGTACTGTTTTCCGGCATTTCCCTTTTTTCTTCATCCGGAGTTTGTTTTGTTTCTTTTGCCATTTTTTTTTTGCGTCGCCTGTTTTCTTCTTCTTTTTTATTTTGGGGATTCATGTAAATGGGTGCGACAAGAGCCACTGACATCAATTCCCTTCCTGAATATTCTGCTGTTCTCACCTCTTTCTTTTTTATTTTCATAATATATATCGGAATTAATCTATAGAATACTAACATATAATTTTGTTATTTAT
>CALZHV010000079.1 GCA_945787485.1 uncultured Lachnospiraceae bacterium | reverse complement strand
CTACAGCCATACGGATGAGGCAGGAGAGGAAGTAAGTTCAACGGCAGAAGCAGGCGAAGGATATGACTTTGTGGGCTGGTATGATGAACAGGGAAGAGAAGTATCATCAGACATGCTATATGATGCCGGAAAGACGATAAAATACGTTACTACAGTAGATGCGACATATTATGCCCGATTTGAGAAAAAAGCAAATGAACCTGTTAAACCACAGATACCGGGAACAGGTGATAACAGTAAAATAGTATTATGTATAACATTATTACTGATTTCAGGCATGATTATGTTAATATTATTTATCATAAGGAAAAATAAAAAACAATAATTTGTTAAACTGCTTACTTATACATGTTTAACTAAAAAAGAGCTTCATTTATATCGGTATTGTGAAGTACAAATAACTAAATAACTATTATTATGGTAGGACTAAGTTAGTTTTCAGACTCAAAGAGTGAGTCAGACTAATTGAAGTCCTACCTTTTTTATTTATTGATTTGCTATGAAAGTAAATGTATAAAAACCCTGTAAAAGAAAAATGACAGCATGTGTGATTTACTAAATTTTTATACAATCTTTACATATGTAAGTGATTGCATTTTACATGCCTATGATATATTAATCACATCAAAAAAAGCATACGTAATAGAGAGATATGTACAATAACAGGTATAATAGTTAAATAAAATAAAAATGCTATAAAACGGAGAGTTGTATGGGGTGTTTATAGCATTGCAGGAGAGAAAAGTGAAGGTATTTTATCTCAATACAGTTCTTAGGGAAATGGATAGTTCATGGGTAAACAAAGTAACCGATAAAACGGCTGAAAATATGGATTATGAAAACAATTGTTGTAAAAAAGCTATCATAACAGATACGCAAGAAGCACCGGATGCTTTGAAAGAAGCGGAGATAGTTGTAGATGGAGAGATTGAATTAAAATCCATAGAATTTTGCAAGGTAGAATCACAACAGGAATGTTTATATGGGACCTTATGTATTCCAAGACTATCAGATATTAGCGGTAGTAGATTTAAGATTCAGTTCTTTGTAAACAAAAATAATATTGTCATTGTTGATGATACTGCGTTTTCGGAAAAGATGATTAAACGTATACAGGTAAGCAGAACGAAGCAGGGACAAACACGGGAAAGATTTCTGTATAATTATTTAACCGGGATTATAAGTAGGGATTTGGAAGTAATCAACAGATATGAGAGAACAATTATGTTGATTGAGGAAGAGGTAAATATTGACCATTATGATACCTATATAAAAGAAATACCGAAGATAAGAAAAAATCTGCTGATTTTACGGGAATATTATGATGAACTTAGAGATTTGGGTAAGGAACTGGAGGAAGATGAAAATCATTTTTTTGCAAAAAAGAATCTCAAATATTTTGGAACGGTTTCTGACAGAGCAGATCGATTAATGAACCGAACATTACAGCTTTTAGATTACATCAATCAGGTCAGAGATACATATATACAGAAAGTATCGGATCAGCAAAATAAAAACATGCAGTTCCTTACAGTGATTTCAACTGTTTTTTATCCGTTAACTCTTATTACGGGATGGTATGGTATGAATTTTAATAATATGCCGGAGTTAGAGAATGGATATCCGTATGTAATTGTATTAAGCTTGGTGATTGTGGGATTTATAATTTGGCTCTTTAAGAAAAGAAAAATACTATAATCTTTTGCAAAGCATTCATCCCACACGAATAATATTACTAATTTTCCACATACTAACTCCATATCCAATCATTTGGAATTTAAATTGTATCGTAATTAAATTTAATGGAGGAAAATAAGGAAATGAAAGCAACAGGAATTGTCAGACGTATAGATGAGCTTGGCCGGATTGTAGTTCCAAAGGAAATAAGAAGAGTATTACACATTAAAGAGGGCGATCCGCTCGAAATATATACAGATAAAGAGGGAGAGATTATTTTAAAGAAATACTCTCCTTTAGGCGAGTTAAGTGAATTTGCCCAACAATATGTTGATTCTGCGTCACAAATACTTGGATGTGCGGTATGTATTAGTGACAGAGATCAGATAATTGCGGTATCCGGTATGCCTAAAAAGGAATTGCTTGGAAAAAGTATTCATAAAGAGCTTGAGGAAGCAATAAATGAGAGGGAAGCCATTGTTGCAAAAAAAGGCGAGAAAAAATTCATTAAGATAATCGGACATGATGATAATGAATACACAGGTCAGGTCGTTCAGACGATTATATGTGAAGGTGATGCAATTGGTGCCGTAATATTGCTGTCAAGAGAAGGTGACAGGATATTAGGACAGGAAGAGTTAAAGGCGGCGGTAATTGCTGCGAATTTCCTTGGTAAACAGATGGAAGCATAAACTTAAGATAAATCAATTTCTCAAATGCATGAAAAATGCCCTAAAGTTGAGTGACATAAGTTAAAAAGCTTGATTTAACTTGACAAATAGTGGTATTAAGGGTATAAATATGTCTAGGCACAATAGAAGGTGCTAAACTTAAGGGGATTGTTTTGAAATTAACAATCAAAAATGTTTTGTATAATAGGAGGAAAAATTAAAATGAACAAGAATGAGTTAATCGCAAGCATTGCAGATAAGACTGAATTAAAGAAGAGTGATGTTGAGAAAGTTATCAAGGCTTTCACTGAGACAGTAACAGATGAATTAAAGAATGGTGAGAAGATTCAGTTAGTAGGTTTCGGTACTTTCGAAGTAACTGAGAAGGCTGCAAGAGAGGGTAGAAATCCTAAGACAGGCGAGACAATGAAGATTGCAGCTTGCAAGGCTCCTAAGTTCAAAGCTGGTAAGGCATTAAAGGATGCTGTAAACAACTAATTTTTACTTAGATAAAAAGGTCATCGTTCTTACGATGACCTATTTTATTTTATGGCATTACTTTTACATTTTCCTAAAAACAGAAAATGCTTCGTTCGAAATGAGCATATTGGCACATACAAAGCAAAACACAATTTAACCAAAAGGTTTGGGATTGGTAAAGGAGATAAAAAATATGAGACTTGATAAATATTTAAAGGTTTCACGCCTTATTAAAAGAAGAACTGTTGCCAATGAAGCCTGCGATGCAGGAAGAGTTCAGGTAAACGGCAAGGTTGTCAAGGCATCATACGATGTTAAAATCGGTGATGTTATAGAAATTGCATTTGGAAATAAATCTGTAAAGGCAGAAGTTACAATGATTGCTGATACAACAAAAAAAGAAGATGCAAAAGAAATGTATAAATACATTTAATACAAGCATATATTAGAGTATATAATTTAATTGGATGTTTGGTATGGATAATGAAAATATAACAAAGCATAGTGTTACATTGCTTGGAAATGGAAACAGCAGCTTTTCGGGAGTGAAAAAGGTTGATGAATTTAATTCCGGAAAAATTATTCTTGATACGTACAAAGGGACACTTGAGATAGACGGAAATGATTTGTTCATAGAAAGATATGATACTGACAGACAAGTGATGGAAATGACGGGGGAAGTACTGGGGCTTAAATATTCACAAACCAATAATAAAAAAGATAAAGGTACAGGATTAATGGCGAGATTGTTCAGATAAATGTGTGAACTGGCTCAAAGTCAATTTGATCTGTGCCTTTTATTTTTTTATGTTGGTGTGGGGATAGGGGTCTGTTATGATTTGATTCGGCTTTTCAGAAGGATAATTGACCATAAGTTGGTTTTCATTACTATTGAGGACTTAATATTTTGGCTGTTTGTGTCGATATACGTCTTATATAAGCTTCAAAAATATGCGTATGGTGGCATACGTTTTTATATGATTATGGCAATATTAGTGGGACTGTCAGTTTATTGGATTACTATAAGTTGTACATTGATTAAGCCACTATTCAAAATGTTGTATGAAGCTAAAAAATATGTTAGAAAAAGTAATAATATGTTGAAAAACCATGTAAAAAAAGGTAAAATTAAGATATCTACATGGATGAAAGATGGGAAAATCAATGAAAAGATCAAGAAGAAGGAAATCAACTAGAAAGCAATCTCCAATAGCCAGCTTAATGATTTGCGTGGCAGTTGTTGTTGTATGCGTAATATGTGTTGTGAAGGTTTCTTCATTAAACGCAAAGAGTAAAGAGCTTGCCGGTACAGAGAAAATTCTTGAACATGAGATAGAATTGGCACAACAGGAAGCGGAAGTTTTAAAAGCGCAAAGTGATTATATGAAAACAAAGCGTTACATAGAAGATGTTGCAAAGGATAAGCTTGGACTTGTATATGAAGATGAGATAGTAATAAGGCCAAACGAATAAATTTATACAACCTGATTATAATTGCATGATGACAAAGTCGGTACAAAATGTATCGGCTTTTTTTTATTTGTTTTGCATTTATAATTCCAAGCTTGAATATATTACTAAATATGGGAACCGCAGGTGTCATAAGACACATGAAAATCAATGTGACTTTCAAATTTAGAAAATAATCAAGAAAGGAAAATGTGTAGTGAGTTTTTAAGGATTCATTATACAGGGTAGATGCATGTGTGATAGTGAAAGGAAAGAAAGGTATTTCAACAATATAGTACAGGCTATAGGTATATTTATTATGGGACTTACTATGGGTCGATGCAGATTTTTTTCGTCTAATGCGATAGGCATAGGATTTTTTGGAGCAGCGTGTTTGTCCGGAAATTATATGTGGCTCGCATATGCCGGTACATTGATTGGAATGTTTACTACATGTACTTTACATGATACCGTAAAATATTCAATTATAATGTTCATAATCGTTGCTTTGATGAAATTTGAAAACCTTAATATTATAAAAAACAGGGACAGGCTTTTTCCTGTTTTGTTTGGAATTGTCGTCATAATAACGGAAATAACCGGTTATATACTTATTTCTTCTCCGGATTCAATTATTAATATTTTAATAAACGGTCTCATTGTTTTTTCTGCGTCATATATTTTTAATTACGCCTTGTGGGTATTGAAAGAGGATTATATGAAAATATGTGTGGAAAATGAGGCATTAATCAGTGTTACATTATTTTTGTCTGCAGTTATGTATGGCATGCCGGACAAGCTTTTTGATACAATAATCGTTAGGGAAAGCGTGGCATTGTTTTTAGTTATATATTTCGTATACAGATTCGGAATAGGAATAGGTATTACATATTGTGTTATAAACGGACTGATACTCGGTTATGAAAATAAAATTAATTATATAACACCTTGGGTTATAACAACTGTTCTTGCTTTTGGAATAAGCTTGCTTTTGGGGAAAAATAAATATGTATTTGTAATTTGTTTTGCATTAATTTATCTTCTTGTAGGTTATTTTTCATACGAAAGCCTGATTAGTATTGACTCTATAAAAGCATTAATAAGTTCAGGCTTTGTATTTATGCTTTTGCCATCCTGTCTTACTTATAAGTTGGATGAAAATATCAGAAAGAAACGGGTAGGCAGTGATTCTGCAGAATGGGGAAGATGGATATTAACGAGAGTTGATAATCTGGCAGATACATTTAAAAGACTTGACTTATCTTTTGCAGGAGCAGGAAATCTGGGAATTGGTCTTTCGGATATTGGAGAAGTTATAGATGGCTTTGCAGGAAAAACCGCAAAAACAGTCCAGCCACAAAAAACAGTGGAAGGTGATGTTGTCGAGGCTTTGGCAAAATATAATATTTTTGTTAAAGATTTTTTTGTTAAAAAATATGGAGATGGGAAGAATGAAGTTTACATAACATTAAAATCTTCGGGAAGAAAAATAAGTACAACAGAATCAGTAAGAAAAATATTGTCAGAAAAAATGGGATTACAATTAATTTCAATGCCGGAAAACAGAACTGTTATCGGACAATATGACGAGATTTACGGATTTAGGGAAAAACCGGTTTTTAAGTGTGTAAGTGCGGTAAGAATGTTAAGCTGTGATGAGATGACTGTTTCCGGTGACAATTATTATATTGGAGAAGCAATTGAGGGGAAACAGGTTTTAATGCTCGCAGATGGAATGGGCAATGGAATAAATGCAAGCAGTGACAGCAACGAGCTTTTGGAATTAATTGAAGAGCTTTTAAGTGCCGGTTTCGACCAACAGTTGACCATACGTGCTGTTAATTCGTATATTTCGGAAAAGAACAAGGGTGAGATGTTTTCGACATTGGATATGGTAATAGTTGACCTTTACAGCGGTTATTCAAGGGTGTATAAATGCGGTTCGTGTATGACATTGATTGTGCGTAAAGACTGGGTGGAGGCGATAAAATCGACATCGCTTCCGATAGGAGTTACGGACGATTATGATTTTGAAAGCGGGGTAAAGAAGCTTTACGACCGGGATGTTATAATAATGATTAGTGACGGTGTTTTGGAAAATATTGATCTTGAGGATAAGGAAAAATATATAATAGAATTTATAAATAACAGTAATTTTAAAGAGCCTGAGGAAATTGTTTCTGTAATCGCCGGACATATCCGACAGTTAAACGGAAAAAGATTAAAGGATGATGCAACAATAATAGCAACACAAATAGTAAGATGTTAAAAAAACGTGTCGACTATGTACATAAATCATAGCTTGTGATATCATCATTTAATGATGAAAATGGTTTTTTATGGGAATTATTAAATATGTTTGAACAAAAGATTTTTCAATTTATTAAAGCTCACAATATTATACAGAGTGGTGATAGTGTTGTTGTTGGACTTTCAGGAGGAGCAGACTCGGTATCGCTAATTGCTGTCCTTTCAAGCTTAAAGAAAAAGCTGGGCATTGAAAAAATTGTCGCAGTTCATATCAATCATATGATAAGAGGTGAAGAGGCTTATAGGGACGAAGTATTTGCAAAAAAAATCAGCAGCGAATTTGGAGTTGATTTTTTTTGTTACAGAAATGATATTCCCAAGCTTGCTGTTGAAAGGGGAATGACCGTTGAGGAGGCAGGACGTTCATACAGGTACGAATGTTTTGTCAAAACAGCAAAAGAAAACGGATGTAACAAAATTGCGGTAGCACACAATGCAAATGATGTCGCGGAAACAGTATTGTTTAATCTTGTAAGGGGAAGCGGAATTAAGGGGCTTTCGGGTATTCCGTGTATGAGGCAGCTTGAAGAAATGACAATAGTCCGTCCGTTGATAGAAGCCACAAGAGCTGAGATAGAAAAATATTTATCGGATAACAAAACAGAGTTTATTAACGATTCAACTAATTTTGCTGTTGACTATGACAGAAACAGAATAAGACATATTATTTTACCGGAGCTTACAAAACTTAACCAAATGGCAACAAAGCATATTTGTGATTTGGCAAATGAAGCAGGTGAATATTATGATTTTATTTATAATGAAAAAAACAGGGTGAAAGAAAATGTAACTGACTCATCGGGAATAGACATAAAAAAGCTTTTATGCCTGGACGATTTGATGATAAACGGTATAATTTACGATGCTATAGTAAATGCTGCCGGAAAGATGAAGGATATTTCCAGAGCACATGTTAAAAGTGTCAGAAATATTCTAGAGGCTGATACAGGTGCGATGGTTAATCTCCCGTATGATGTTATAGCAAGAATAAATTATGAACATCTTTTTATCGAAAAAAACAATACTGACAAAACATGCAAAGAGCAAATTATTATTGATTTGGATAATCTAAAACGTGCGGGTGACATGATAAAAATTGACTATGGCAATTTCAATTTCGAAATCGTGTTCGATACTGTAGATTCACTTACTGATATACCAAAAAATAACTATACTAAAATAGTTGATTATGATAAAATAAAAGATACTCTTTGTATAAGAACTGTAACTGATGGGGATTATATAACAATCAACAGTCAGGGAAATACAAAGAAAATCTCAAGAGTTTTTATTGACAATAAAATCGATAGAAATGACAGAGAGATATGGCCTTTGATTGCAGACGATAATCAGGTTATATGGGTGGTAGGCTTAAGGTATAATGATGCCTACCGCATAGATGATAGGACAAAAAAAGTATTGATTTTAAAATACAGTACAAAGGAGTAGAATATGGCAGAAAAAATTAGCGTATTAATAAGTGAAGATGAAGTTGATAAAAGAATAGCACAGCTTGCAGAACAGCTGAGTAATGAGTATGAGGGCAAGGTTGTTCATTTTATAGGCGTTTTAAAGGGAAGTGTATTTTTTATGTGTGAGCTTGCAAAAAAAATGACAGTTCCGGTTACAATGGATTTTATGTCTGTTAGCAGTTATGGTAACGGAACAACATCTTCGGGAATTGTAAAGCTTATTAAGGACCTTGATGAGTCAATTGAAGGCAGGGAAGTAATTCTTATCGAAGACATTATGGATTCGGGGAGAACCTTATCTTATCTTGTGAAAATTTTGAAAGAGAGAAAGCCTGCAAGCTTTAAGGTTGTAACACTTCTTGATAAGCCTGAGAGAAGAGTTGTCGAAATAGAGCCTGATTTGACAGGATTTGTGATTCCTGACAGATTTGTTGTGGGATACGGATTGGACTGTGCTCAAAAATACAGAAATCTTCCATATATAGGAGTTATTGCAGAATAAATAATTACTAAAGAAAGTGATTATATAGAAAGGAAACACAACAATGAAAAAAAGCATGAGAAGAGGTTTGGGTTTCTATCTGATATTGCTGTTCATTGGATTTTGTATAGTTTTGTGGATACAAAGCAGACAAAATGTTGCGGACCCAAATTATACGATAGATGATTTTCAGGCAGCAGTCAAAGAAAACCAGATAACAGATGTGGAAATTTATCAAAATAGTGAAGTACCTACCGGTATTGTCAGTTTGACATACGCTGATTCGGTTGAACAGAAACAATTTTATGTTTCAGATGTTAATGAAGTTCAACAGATTGTTATGAAAGACGGTAAGGGCGAAATTCAAATGACACTTCATGATGTTACGAAGCAAAGCTCTTTGCTTAGCTGGATGCCGGTAATAATACTGGTGGTAGTGCTTATAATTATCATGATGGTATTCATGGGAAATGCAGTTGGAAGCGGTTCCGGCGGTTCAAATTCAAAGATGATGAATTTTGGTAAGAGTCGTGCCCATATGACTACAGAAAAAGACCAAAAATATACATTTAAGGATGTTGCGGGACTTGATGAAGAGAAAGAGGATATGTCAGAAATAGTAGATTTTCTGAGAAATCCGAAGAAATATAATGATCTGGGAGCACGTATTCCAAAGGGTGTTTTGCTTGAGGGTCCTCCTGGAACAGGTAAAACACTTTTGGCAAAGGCTGTTGCAGGTGAAGCGGGAGTGCCATTTTTCTCAATTTCAGGTTCTGACTTTGTTGAAATGTTTGTAGG
>CALZHV010000078.1 GCA_945787485.1 uncultured Lachnospiraceae bacterium | reverse complement strand
GTCATCCAGTCTGTCAAAACCATCTACTGAAATTGCATACGGATAACCACATGCTTTTGCTATCTGAACAAGATCAATATCAGATGCAACCGTAGGCATACCTCCAACAGTTTCATGAGCTCCGTTGTTAATTACTATGTGCACAAGATTATTTGGTTTATTGCTTCCAACAAGTGCCATAGAGCCCATATGCATAAGAACCGCTCCATCACCATCTACACACCATACCTTTTGATTTGGTTTATTTATGGCAACTCCAAGTGCAATAGATGAACTGTGCCCCATTGAACCAACAGTGAGAAAATCGTATTTATGACTCTGATTATTGGCAACTCTTGCTTCAAAAAGTTCTCTGCTTGCTTTTCCGGTCGTCGAAATAATAGGGTCCTCGCCTGTCACACTTATGATATGTTTAATAATATCTTCTCTTACCATATCATAATCATTTTCATATGTAACCTTTTCATCATAAGAAAGTGCCCCCTTTCTTATTACAAACGCAACTGATTTACCTTTCTCAAGATACTTTGTGTTATCTGACATCATCTTTTTTATTTCATCAGGAGTAGTTTCCTTAGATACTATATTTGTTTTAATGTCCATATCTTCAAGAAGCCTGACCGTCACCTCTCCCTGATAAATATGCTGTGGCTCGTCATGTATTCCCGGCTCGCCTCTCCAACCAACTACAAATATTACCGGAATGGCATAAACCTTATCATTTAACAAAGATGCAACCGGATTAATAATATTTCCCTCACCCGAATTTTGCATATACACAACAGGAACCTTACCTGTAGCAAGATGATACCCTGCGGCAAGTGCTGTACAGTTTCCTTCATTCGCCGCAATCATATGATGTTCTTTATCAATACCATATGTATTCATCAAGTAATCACAAAGCGCTTTTAATTGTGAATCAGGTACACCGGTGTAAAATTCTGCACCTAATTCTCTGGTAAAATCTTCAACCCTCATATTATCCTCCCGGCTTTTATATTTTTGTAATATCTATATCGTTTTCGAATTCTTCAACAAGCTTCGAAATTGCAAGAGATATTTCCTCATCCATATACATGTTGGATTTAATATTCCCACTCTCTATTGCCTTAACGAAAGTCACAAGCTCGTAGCGAATTCCTTCGCCATCCAACTGATAAAAATGTCTCGTATTATTTTCAGCATTCTCATATCTTATCTCATAGTAATCTGTTTTCCACCATGGTGCCGGAACATAAATATATCCCTTTGTTCCGGAAATAATAAGCTCTCCTTCCGATTTCACACCTTTGCCGACTTTTATGCTTGCAACCGCATCATCATATACAAAATCAATTTTTGTAAATAAGTCGTAATGCTTTTCTTCGTTTAAAAGCTTTGTTACAATATTTCTCTTTTTATAATTTGTTCCAAGCAAATGAAAAACAGGAAGCATTGCAGTCGGAGCCCATGAACAAAAACTGTTCCATGAAAAATCAAATTCCTGCTCATTTTCCTCAATTTTCTCGCTAAGACTTGTACAGGTCGCCTCAACACAAATTATCTTGCCGATACAGCCTGTCTTTGCCTGAAGAAGCAATCTGAAATATGCCATTGAATACGCTGTTTTCAATGCATCGCAAAGAATTAATTTTTTCTCCTTTGCCAGAGCATAAAGCTCCCTGCATTGTTGTTTTTCAAGTGCTACAGGCGATTCACACAAAACATGTTTTCCGTTTTCCAAAGCCAGCTTTATCTGTTCATAATGTTTGGAAGGATGTGATATTATGTAAACCGCATCTGTCTTCTCCAGCAACTCTTTATAATCCTGCGTGACACGGTCAAGATTTTTAACCTGTTCGGAAAGAAATTTGTCATCCTGTGCACAAACACCTGACAACTCAATACCATTTACATATTCAGCTTCTCTGGCAAATTTGTTTACCACGTTAGACTCTCCCACCAGACCAAGCTTAATGGCGCATTTCTCATTTCTTTGCTGTGTGCTAGATATACCCTCTGTTCTGTCAAGATATACAACTTTACAATATTCATTTAAATAATCAAATTTACCGACCCAGTCAGAACCGACTGTAAAAATATCAACATCATATCTTCTGATATCATCTATCTTCTGTCCTTCGTATTCCTCAACGATAATCTCATCTGCAATCCCTGTTGCCCTTACCGCTTCGATACGCTCCATCAAGGACTGTGATACATTTATCTTCCCTCTTGAACGGTCAAAATCCTCTGCCGTAACACCAACAATGAGATAGTCTCCTAATGCCTTTGCTCTCTCAAGAAGTCTTACATGTCCATAATGTAATAAATCATATGTTCCATACGTAATTACTTTTGTCATTTATAACAATCCTCTCCTGTTCATGTCATTTAACGCATTTATGAGCACATCATTATCTTCGGTTGTCAGTGCACCTATATGACCGACCCTGAATATTTTATCTTTCATATCACCACCGTTTGGGCATATCCATATCTCATATTCATCCTTTAACGTCATAAAAATATCATAAGCTGACACATTCAACGGACTAAGCGGCGTAACAGCATTTGACATCGACTCCGAAACTATTTCGAACGGCAAATCCTTTATTTTTTCTCTGAAATCTTCTGCAATAGCTGCAATTCTTGCAATCTCGCCCTCAACTCCGCCGTTTTCATCTATTTCCTTTAATCTTGCATTTATCTGTTCGAGTATTGCAACTGCCGGTGTAAATGGTGTCTGTCCTCTTTCTCCATTTTTCAAGGCATCCTTCAAATCAAAATACATTGATTTAACGTTATTATTTTCCACTCTTTTTACAGCTTCCGGTGAAAGAACAATAACCGAAACTCCCGGAGGACATGCAAGTGCTTTCTGCGAACCGGTTATCATAACTCCGGCACCAAGTTTTTCCATATCAAACGGGTCTGCAAGAAAAGAACTTATAGCATCTACAACCAAAAAGATATTGTTCTTCTTACAGAATTCGCTAATCATATCTATATCGTAATGTACTCCTGTTGATGTCTCATGCACATTTACAAGAAAACCTGTATAACCCTTTCCATCATAAGAGGCAAGTAATTCTTCTGTAAGAAGCTGTCCGTGTTCAAGACGTATCACATCATGCTCGATATTGTGAATAAGGCAAAGCTCTTCAAATCTTGCGCCAAAGCTTCCTCCATTTACAACGATAACTTTATCATTATCATTAAAAATGTTCATTACCGTTGCTTCCATAGAAGCAGTACCCGAACCTGTAATAAAAACCACTCTTGAATCCTTTGGTGCTTTAGAAAATTTCACCATAAGCTTTTCATTTTCAAGCATAAGCTCTGAAAACTCAGGCGTCCTAAAATACGGAACCTGAAGTGCACCAATCTGTCTTACTTTTTCACTTGATTGTACCGGACCAACTGTAAAATTAAGCATATCTTATCTCCATTTCTTCTTAAAACCCTGTTCTTTGCGCCAATCTTTCAACTATATTTTTTGTGGCAGTTTCCAACGTTTCTTCGTACAACTCATTTAATATTTCTTTTCTTTTTTCTTCAAGCTCATCCTCGCCTGAAGCTAATTTATCCAAACGCTCAAATAACTGTTCCTTATTTTCAACGACATAACATCCTTCTAACATTTTGAGTGTTTCATTTGAATAATCCCATTCTTTCGATGATTTACAGAATATTAACGGTTTACCGGTTATAAAATATTCAGGAACAATACCTGAAATATCACTTACAAGCACAGATGAATTCCAAAATGTCGGAACATATTCCTTTTCACTGTCAAGTGATGTATTTGGCATTTTAGAAACAGTGTCTTTATAATCATTCACTTCATCCTCAAGCATCTCTCCTGTTTTGATAAAGTTATCAAACATAAGCGGATGAGGTCTGAATAAAAATGCAATGTTTTCATGTTCTTTTGCATATTCAAGAAATGCATCCTTATAGACAAAGAAATTGCTTCCACCTTCTTTTTTGTCCGTTGACCATCTTGGTGTCCACATAACTCTGAAATCCTTGTCACAAAAATCCCATGCTTTATTTTTTGCATCCTTTTGCTTAACTATGCTTTCATATCCCGGATATCCCAGATAATATGAATGCTGTACACCTTTTATGTGTCCTTTTTCAAATTCTTTTTTATAGAACAAAAGAGTTTCCTTTGTCTCCGCAAAATAACAAAAAACATTTCTGTAATAATCATGATTTAAAGTAATTTTCATGCCGGTTCTTGTCAGACTTGTTGCATACATCAGACTGCATATTCTTGCATATTTGCTTATTTCTCCACTCGTATATGCAGCAGGCATATAATGATTATATGGTCTTGACTGAAATACAAAATCAGGCTTTAACCTTTTCAAATCAAACCATTTATTCTTTCCAACAAGCGCATTTATGGCATCATACCCTCTGTCAACATAATACTCATAAACTTCATTTTTGTTGTTTTCAATATCATCAAGCTCCCCAAATTTTATACGGTCCGGCACACACAGAAGATAAACGTTGAAACGCTCATCATCAACCATTGCCTTATACACAGATTCCATCTTGTTCCACGCAGGAATATACTGTGCAATAAACACAACCCTTATCGGATCATTTTCCGCAGGAGCCTTCGAGTAACCTTCGTTTGCCTGTTCAAGCTGCTTTAATGCTTTTGCATCTTCTATTTTACTCTTTATATTGAGAACAGGTGTTGCTACTGTCACTGCTGCTTTATATAATTTGGGATTATTTCTGATTTTTTCTATGATACCCATTTTATTTACCCTTTTATTTTCTTAACCAAATCTATTATTTTATTTCTGTTTATTATTGCAACAATAATTGCAATAACAAGAATTGCATATCTTACAACAAGCGTGTTGTAAAGCACTATACATCCGAACATCAATGCAAGAAAAACAACCGACATTACTATCAATGTCTTTAAGTCATATATCTGTGTAGTCTTAGCTTCCGGCCAATGCTTCTTCAATGTTTTTCTTATGCAGAAATAATTACATATTGCGAACATGATATAACAAACAAGAGAAGTATAACCGGCCGCAACAAATCCATATATCTTTATAAATACGGCATTTAAAACTACATTTAATACTGCGCTGAAAACAGAACCGGCAACAAGCATTGTTTTTTCTTCAAAGAAGAACTCCACATTAATAAACAGCTGTGCAATAAACAAAAAGTACACACCTGCTGCAAGTGGTGGAACAACCCATTTTGCAGCCGAATATTCATCCGGTCCCATTATTCTTATAATTTCCGGCGCACATAAAATGAGTGCAAGGAGCATCCCCGCCATGAGGAGCGCAATTCCGTTTGACACCTGACCAACGCCTTCATATTCTCTTTCTTTGAATTTACGATATTTCCATGGGACAAATGAATTGTTTATGGCATTTAACACAAATGTAAGCACCAATGCTATAGAAAATGCGACACCGTATATTGCGGCATCGTCTCTTCCTGTCATATTGTCTATCATAATTCTGTCTGATTGATTAAACACAATCTGTGACAGATAATACGGAACAAGCGGTCCGTTAAAGCCTATGGCATATTTCCAATACTCCTTATCAAAAAATGCCTTACCCTTTATGCCGTTATATACATATAAAATACCGTATACAATTGCCTTCACAATTACAAGCGAATATATTCTGGCAGCACCTTTTTCATCTGAATTATACACCATTACAATGCCGAGCAAAGGTGTGACAATCGATATTATTATAGTTATTATTACGAGCATTTTGTACTCATAATCAAACCTCTTTTTCCCTGACCAAAAACCAAACGCAGGTGTCACCAAAAGCTCGATACACATCGCAAGCATAACAGGTGTCGTCATCTGAATCATGTTATTTATCGGTGCACGAAATATGAAATATACAGCAAAAAGTGACAGGGTAAGCAATGTTGTAAGTCCCTGCATGGATGATATATATCTGTCTCTGTCATTTTCATACTTTAACATTGCATTGTTAAATGCACCATATTGAAGATTTAAGGTTGCAAATATAATTATTATATTGAACCATGTCTGATAAATATTTGTCAGACCATACTCTTCCGTAGACATCATACGTGTAAATATCATAACCGTAAGGAAGGATATTCCCTGCTGAATGGTACTGCAAATGGTGTACCACAACGATGCCTTTACCGGTGCCGGTATGTTTTTATATTTGTTAATTAATTGATTCATTTTATATCAATTATCCTTTGACTAATCTATTCGAATGCATTAATCTTTTCTATCACATAGCTTACTTCTTCTTCTGTCATTCCGTAATACATCGGTATACTTAATACAGTCGCACTTATTTTCTCTGCGATAGGAAGTGATCCCTCCGGAATATTTAAATCAGCATATGCCTCCTGCATATGCATAGGTATAGGATAATGCTTTACTGTACCTATTCCGTTGTCTGCAAGATATTTCTCGAGTTCGTCTCTTTTATCACATCTGATTACAAAGACATGATAAATATGCTCATACTCATCATTTGTTGCCGGTGGCAATGTAATAACAGGATTATTAATCTCTGCCAAATACCTTGCTGCAATTTCTCTTCTTCTTTCATTCCATCTGTCTAAATGAGGAAGCTTTACCCTTAAAAATGCAGCCTGCATCTCATCAAGTCTGCTGTTTGTTCCCTTGTAAATATGATGATATTTGTAATCCGAGCCGTAATTGCCTATTGCCCTTACCTTTGCTGCAAGCTCATCGTCATTTGTAGTAACACAGCCACCATCACCTAAAGCTCCAAGGTTTTTGCCCGGATAAAAACTAAATGCCGCAGCATCAGAAAGAGAACCGACTCTGATACCCTTATACTTACTTCCATGTGCCTGCGCCGCATCTTCGATAACCTTTAATCCATATTTATCCGCTATCTTTCTCACACCATCCATATCTGCCGGGCGTCCCTGCAAATGTACTGCTATTATAGCCTTAGTTTTGTCTGTTATTTTTTCTTCTATACGTTTTACATCTATGTTATAAGTTTCAATTTCAGGTTCAACAAATACAGGCAATGCTCCACAATATGAAACGGCAAGTGCCGTTGCTATATAAGTATTTGAAGGAACGATAACCTCATCTCCTTCTCCTATTTCCATAGATCTAAGAATAAGATAAATTGCATCTAATCCGGTAGCCACACCTATTGCATGCTTTGTACCGCAATATTTGGCATATTCTTCTTCAAATGCCTTACATTGCGTTCCCTGTATGTAATAACTGCTGTCAACTACCGCATTATAAGCAGCATCAAGCTTATCCCTTAATTCACCGTGCATCACCTTAAAGTCTGCAAATGGAATATTCATTTTTGCCTCCATACTATTTCCCTACATATTTTAAAAATTCATCATAGTCTCTTATATAATCTTCTTCATCATATAATTCGGAAGCCAGTACCATAAGTACAGCATCCTCAGAAAAATCAAACATTTCTCTCCACATAACATTTGACACATACAAACCTTCATTTGGCTTATCAAGCGGAACTACAACTTTTTCCTCGCCATTATCCAAAAGTATTTTGCAGCTTCCATGAACACAGATTAATATTTGCTCAAGTGCCTTATGCGCATGGCGTCCACGTGTAACTCCCTCAGTTGTATCATACATATAATAAACTCTTTTAATATCAAATGGCACTTCCTTCATTTCTTCAAGTGCTACCAGCTGCCCCCTGTCATCTCCATGAGGCTGAAATTCATATTTTATTATCTGCATTTTTGTCTCCAATCTAAAAAAGTACAGACTACTCCAATTTTCATCTATACATACTATAACAAATTTTAAAATTTTTACAAGTTTTTATGGATTTTTAAAATCATTTAATTGTAATCATGCTATAATAAGTATTGTGACAATGCATGCATAATACGAAAAACATCTTCGGAGTAAAAAATGAATAATAAAGCCGGATATAATAAAAATAAAAATCACAAAAATTGCTACAACAATAGCAATAATAATAGAAGCAATAATAGAAACAATAATAATAAAACTAATAATAATAAAACTAATAATAATAGAAACAATAATAATAAAACTAATAGCTATAATAACACTAACATTTGTCCTGTTGCAAAAAAATGTGGCGGATGCCAGTACATTGGTATGGATTATGAAAAGACACTGTTGCTAAAACAAAAACACATCGAAAATCTGCTTGGTGAATTCGGTAGCGTTGACAAAATAATAAGCATGGACAATCCATACAACTACAGGAACAAGGTATGTGCAACATTTTACCACAGAGGAAAGGATGATATTATTTCCGGAATATACCAGGAAGGCACTCACAAGGTTATTCCGATAGACAATTGTTTTATCGAAGACAAAAAAGCTGATGAAATAATAGTCTCGATAAGAAGTATGCTAAAATCCTTTAAAATTACTGTATACAACGAGGATACAGGCTATGGTTTACTCAGACATGTCCTTGTAAGAACAGCACGGTCAACTAACCAAATCATGGTCATACTTGTTACTTCAGGCATTGTTTTTCCTTCCAAAAAGAACTTTGCAAAGGCACTTAAATCAAGGCATCCTGAGATAACAACCATTATACAAAATATAAATCCTGATGACACTACCATGGTATTGGGAAAGCGAAATGAAACAATATACGGTCGCGGTTATATAGAAGATATTTTGTGTGGAAAACGTTTCAGACTTTCACCAAACAGCTTCTATCAGGTAAATCCTGCCCAGACAGAAAAGCTTTATTCACTTGCTATGAAATACGCCGGTCTTACCGGAAAGGAAACTGTCATAGATGCATATTGCGGAATAGGAACAATCGGTATTGTCGCAAGTGATAGTGCGGCTTCGGTACTCGGAGTAGAGCTTAATAAAGATGCTGTACATGATGCTATTAACAATGCCAGGCTTAATTCCTGCAGCAATATAAAATTTATAGCTAATGATGCCGGGAAATACATGGTTGAAATGGCGAATGCCGGACAGCACGCAGATATTGTCTTCATGGACCCGCCACGGTCCGGCAGCACAAATGAATTTATCGATGCATTACATAAACTTGCACCTTTGAGAATCGTATATATTTCATGCGGACCGGAAAGCTTGAAAAGAGATTTACTGTATTTCAGAAAAAAGAATGTCTACAAAATAAAAAAAATATGTCCTGTAGATATGTTTGCATTTACAAGAGAAATTGAAACCTGTGTTCTTTTGAGCCGAATATAGCGGAGCGTTTTTTACTGTATAGTAAAAACAGCAGATATTATGATTGTAATTATTTCAACCTGATATCTGCTGTTTTTATTTTACTATATAGTATTTTTAATCTATATATTATAAAATTGACTTAATATAATTTG
>CALZHV010000077.1 GCA_945787485.1 uncultured Lachnospiraceae bacterium | reverse complement strand
ATAAAGAGTAAAGTCTACGACATTAGACAGGCACATGCAGCAATACTTGCCACACCGTTACGTGATAAAGTATTTACCGTGAACAGTCTGCATTCTCAGATCGAGAATAATTCTTATAAATCACTTGATTTTGAAGCAGTTATGAGAAGCTATGAAGCTGTCGGAACTGCTCCAAGAGCGGATATGGGCGATTCAATAGCAAAAGCATTTTCAAATGTAGACGATATTTTAAGAGAAATGTCAATGGAAATAAATTATGAGTCACAAAGAGCTGTTAGAATTTTAGGTTATAATTCCATGGAAATTACTGTCGAAAATATTGAAAGTGTAATCGGATATGACAGACAGGTTAATCAGCTGATGAATTCGTTTTATCCTGAGGCAGTATTGGGAATTATAAAGGACGGAATCAACCCACTTGACATTCCTATTGATGAATTAAATGACATTATAAAAAACAGAAATTATAACGCCGGCGTGTCGGAAGCCAAAAATTTTGCTTCATATCTCAGGAATATGGAAAATATGGGAGAGGTTAGTCCGGAGGAAAGAGAAAGCTATATAGGAATATACAGAATGATGGATAAGCTAAATAAGTCAGGCGACAAAGAGGCCGGATGGTTGTTTGCAAACGGTGGACAGCTTACCATAAGAAATCTCGTTTCGGCGGCAAGAAGCAGAAAAGCAAAAGGAATTGACACCGTAGTCGATGACAGCTTTGGTATGCTTGAATCACTCGAAACAAAGGGGAAGGGTATTACGGAGCAGATAGAAAGTGCATTTTCCTCTGAGTCAGGTGAGGAGTTTGAAAAATACAGGACTTTGAAGGAAAATGTCGAAGAGTTTATTCTCCAAAATAATATAGAATATTCTGTAGATAATGCGATGGCAGTTGATGTAATGCTCAATTCCTCCGGGGGAATATATGAAATGGTTTCGGATATTATGTCAAAGCTTAAATTTTCAAGCAATTCCAAGGAAGAGCTAATCGACGAAGAGACCGAAAATATGTCTGATTCCCTTCAAGGAGAGCAGATAGATGCTCATATTATTGAGGAGCTGGCACAGGATAAAATTTTAAATGAATTAAGAGAAGATGGAAACATGTCGCTTCGCTATGAAAATATAAGAGACATGGTTACTGAATTTATGTATGAGCAGGCAGCAATAGGAATGCTTAATTCGCTTGATATTGCATCGATTAAGACAATAAATGCCGGCTTAAACGTTATGAGAAATCTTTCTGCTTTTGATAAATATCAGATACCTGTTGAAACAACAGAAGGTATCAAGGTAATGAATCTTACAATTGTATCCGACAGTGAAAATGCCGGTAATATCCGCATCTCAATAAATGACAGTGAGATGGGAAATATAACTGCCAATATCACCTTGTCAGAGGATGATTCATTATGGGGATATATTGCAAGCGATACGAGCGCAGGAAACTATGCTTTGATTGAAAAGTCAGAGCAAATTAATAATATGATGTCGCATATGGGTATTAATTCCGAGGAAATAGAAATAGGAACACTCAGACAAAATCAGCTTCAGGAAAGGAAATACGGGGAAGTAAGGAAACCTCACAGCAAAGCAAGGCTTTATAATATATCTGTTTCGTTAGTCAAAACGATTTCAAATATATTGTCATAAGCTGTTTATCAAATGCAACGGATTGCCGATAAATATAATAGTTAATCAAAGATAATAAACATGTGTGTTTTTTAACAAACAAATAAACATACGAATAAAAGAACAAACAGACAGACAAATGGAAAAGTCGGTATAAGGAGGCATAATTATGAGAATTAATCATAACTCGCTTGCACTTAATGCAAGTGATCATTTTGCAAGAATAAACAGTAATATTTCTAAATCAATGGAAAGACTTTCATCAGGTTCCAAAATAACAAGCCCTGCTGATGACGCAGCCGGATTGGCTATTTCCATAAAGATGAATGAGCAGATACGAGGACTCGGAAGAGCAGCCAACAATTCCACAGACGGTATTTCGGTAATTCAGTCAGCTGAAGGCGGTATGGAAGAAATGCATTCCATACTTGGAAGAATGAGAGAGCTTGCAGTTAAAGCTGCAAATGATGTTAATTCAGAAGATGACAGAGATGCTATCCAGGAAGAAATTGATGCATTGGTGGAAGAGCTTAACCAGATTGCCGAGACAACATCATTTAATGAGCAGAAGCTTTTGGATGGTTCACTCACAAGAAGAACATTGATAAGTGAGCCGTCAATGAGTACTACATATGTATCGACTGATGTTAAGGAGGGTGTATATGAGCTTGATGTGACAGAGATGGCAGAGCAGGCAAAATACACAATAGGTCTTGCTGACTCAGGCGCAACAATAACAAAAGAACAGGAAGGCTCACTATTTGTAAATGGTTTCCAGGTTTCAATAACCGAGGGAATGACTATGTCGGATGTATATGAAGAGCTGCAGGTTCACCTTGATAAAATCGGTATAACGGTAATGGCATCTGCAGACGGAGGAAAGACACCTGCAGATTTCTCAAGCGGAGCACCTGTTTATTTCATAACAAAGGAATACGGAAAATCACAGAAGATAGAAATAGAGATATTTAATGATGAGCTTGCAGGAGTGCTCGGAGTAGCAGACGGTGACGAGGAAACAGGTAAGGATTGCGTTGCAAGTCTTAATGTAACAGCCAATGGTTTTTCAGAAAGCGCAACAGTGTCGACTGATGGAAATAAGATAAGTGTTACAGACAGAAACGGATTTGAAATGCAGATTGAAATAGACCCTGAAATGGTTGCGGAAGGAACAACTTCATTTTCAACTACTATAGAGGTGTTGTCAGCGGGAACAATGATTATCCAAAGTGGTTCTAATTCTGGAGAAGAGGTGTCGATAGACATTCCTGCGGTTGACGCACACAGTCTCGGTGTGGATACACTTATCATGTATACAAATGAGTATGCTTCAAAGGCAATAGAAGCAATCGATGCTGCGGTAGTTAAGATTTCCAACACAAGGTCAAAGCTTGGAGCATATGAAAACAGATTAAATGATGTGTTTGATAATCTTGAAGTGCAGGAAGAAAGTATGACTGCTGCATATTCACGTATCATGGATACAGATATGGCAGAGGAAATGACAGCATATACACAGGAAGATGTTTTATCTCAGGCAGCAATATCAATGATTCAGAAATCACTTGAGAGACCGGAATCTATCCTTCAGTTATTACAGCAGTAAAGCATAAAACAAGGAATAATAGGAGCATAATATGACAAAAGAGCAGATAAATGAATTTACATTAAGAACAAGCTCTGCGAATCATAGCGGACTTGTCGTAATATTGTTTGATATTGTTCATGTTTATACAGAAGATGCATTAAAGAATTATGACTTAAATGATATAAATGCTTATATCAGAAACCTTGAATTGTCAAAAAGAGCGCTAAACGAATTGATGAGCTGCTTTAGTCCGGCGGCGCATCCCGGTGGGAATGTGCTGTCGGTACTAAGGTTCATATACGGAAAGATGGTTTCTTCCGTAGTTAAGAGAGAACCGCAGGAGCTTGCCAGATGCCTTAAAATGCTTGCTTCGTTACGGGAAGCATTTGCAAAGCTCAGTGAAAAGGATAAAGAAGGTCCTGTCATGAAAAATACACACCAGGTTTACGCCGGACTTACATATGGAAAAAATACCTTAAATGAAAGTGTAATGAATTCTTCAAACAGAGGTTTTAAGGCATAGCAAAGGTTGTTTTTTTGAAAAAAATGACTTACAATAACCATATTATTAATTGTCAGGAGGAATAAAGACAAATGGTTAAAGATGATTGTATTTTTTGTAAAATAG
Source organism: uncultured Lachnospiraceae bacterium (assembly GCA_945787485.1). GTDB lineage: Bacteria > Bacillota > Clostridia > Lachnospirales > Lachnospiraceae > Coprococcus_C. The sequence continues at coordinate 5,678 of CALZHV010000077.1, read as the reverse complement.
CAAATGGACAAATTCCATCGGCTACAATATATGAAACTACAGAATTCAGAGCATTTCTTGATGTTTCGCCGGCCAACAGAGGTCATGCATTAATAATTCCGAAACAGCATTTTGACAATGTATTTATGCTTGATGATGAAACAGCCGGCAAGATTTTTTCTGTAGTACCTGCTATTGCGAGAGCAATACAGGAAGAGACCGGATGTGAAGGAATGAATATATTACAGAATAATGGAGCTGTGGCAGGGCAGACTGTTAATCATTTCCATATACATTTTGTTCCGAGAACAAAGGGTGATAACGTAAGTGTAACCTGGAAGCAGGGCGAAGCAGACAAAGATGATTCTGTAAAGCTTGCACAGGCGATAAAAAACAGATTATAATTCAATTATTGTATAAATTAGTACATAAAGTGTTGACATTGCGAAGTTTATCGTATATTGTCTTTTTATAACATACAAAAATACTCTTATTCAGAGCGGTGGAGTCATAGGGGACTATGAAGCCGCGGCAACCCCGCAAAGCGGAAGGTGCCGACCTGAGCGAAAGGCATTTGCCTGTCGAGCAATAAGATGGTTTGAGCTAAGAAATTCAAATCGGTCAGGTTTTCGGAATAGAAAATCTGACCATTTTTAATTTACAGGAGAAATTTTCGAATTTCACGGACATTAAAAAGGCTCTAAAACGCATCGGTAAGAGAAATACAGTTTTATCTAGGAGGAAAAAATGGAGAAATTATTATTTACATCGGAATCTGTTACAGAAGGACATCCTGACAAAATATGTGACCAGATTTCTGATTCAATTTTGGATGCATTATTAGAGCAGGATCCAATGAGCAGAGTTGCATGTGAGACGGCAGTAACAACAGGACTTGTGCTTGTTATGGGTGAAATTACCACAAAAGCACAGATTGATATTCAAAGTATCGTAAGACAAACAATAAGAGAGATTGGCTATGACAGGGCAAAATATGGTTTTGACTGTGATACATGCGGAGTAATAGTTGCTTTAGATAAACAATCGGCAGATATTGCCATGGGTGTTGATAAGGCGCTTGAAGCCAAAGAGCACGAGATGAGCGATGAACAGATTGAGCAGATTGGTGCAGGTGATCAGGGAATGATGTTCGGTTATGCCGTAAATGAGACACCGGAATATATGCCTTATCCTATTTCATTGGCACATAAGCTTGCCTTAAAGCTTTCTGAAGTCAGAAAGAATGGTACCCTTCCGTATTTAAGACCTGATGGAAAAACTCAGGTTTCAGTGGAGTATGATGAAAACGGCAAACCAAGCAGACTTGATGCAGTTGTTCTTTCGACACAGCATGGAGAAGAGGTTTCACAGGAACAGATTCATGCAGATATAAAGAAATACGTGTTTGATGAGGTTATTCCTAAGGATATGGTAGATGAAAATACAAAGTTCTTTATCAATCCAACCGGAAGATTTGTTATCGGGGGACCAAACGGTGACAGCGGACTTACAGGAAGAAAGATTATCGTTGACACATACGGCGGATACGGCAGACACGGTGGCGGTGCATTTTCAGGAAAGGATTGCACAAAGGTTGACCGTTCTGCAGCTTATGCGGCAAGATACGTTGCAAAAAATATCGTGGCAGCAGGTATTGCTGACAAGTGTGAGATTCAGCTGTCATATGCAATAGGTGTTGCAAAGCCGACATCAATTATGATTGATACATTTGGCACAGGAAAGCTTCCTGACAGTAAGATAGTTGAAATTGTAAGAGAAAATTTTGACTTAAGACCTGCAGGAATAATAAAAATGTTAGATCTTAGAAAACCGATATATAGAAAAACAGCAGCGTATGGACATTTTGGAAGAACAGATATTGATCTTCCATGGGAGAGAACAGATATGGCAGAGACATTAAAGTCTTACCTTGCATAGAAGGAGATACTAATATGAAAAACATGTTAAACTTTAAAAATTTCTCAGCAGAGGAACTTACTGAAATACTTGAGCTTGCACAGGACATGAAGAAAAATCCTGAGAAATACAGTGAAACATTAAAGGGAAAAAAGCTTTACACTTTATTTGAAAAAACTTCGACAAGAACATTCCTTTCATTTACAACAGGCATTACAGAGCTTGGCGGAACATACTACAATCAGCTTTGGAAGGACTCAAACTTTGTCCTTGGAGAGCCGATTTCAGAAATTAAATATGTATGCAGAAATGTTGATATTATAATGGCTCGTCTTGTTAAGAATGAGACAGTAGAGTTGTTTGGACGCAATGTTACGGTTCCATTTATAAACGGATGTGACAACTCTTATCATCCATGTCAGATACTTGCAGATGCACTTACAATAATAGAGCATTTTGGAAGTCTTGATGTAAAATTCCTTTACATTGGTGCAAAGAACAATGTGTTTAACTCATTGGTAGAGTTCTTCGCTAAGATGAAAAAAGGAACATTGTACGGTCTTACTCCACTCGTAAATGATACTGTATGCGATGATGCTTTTTATGAGGAAGCAAAGAAGACAGGATATTATGTCGAGCTTGATCCTACGATGTCAATTGAAGAAGCAAAGAAGTATGTAAAGGAAATGGATATTCTTTACACAGATACATGGGTTGATATGGAATTTTTCAACAATCCGGATTATGCTGAGCAAAAAGAGGAAACAATGAAAAAGATGATGCCATATCAGATTAATGACGAATTCCTTGAAGGAAGTAAAGCAGTAGTCATGCATGACATGCCAATGCATCAGGGATATGAAATATCTCAGAGTGTTATTGATAAAAATCTTGACCTTATATTAGATCAGGCTGAAAACAGAAGACATGCTGAAAAAGCAGTAATGGTAACATTGCTGACAAAATAAGATAATGGCGGTTGTGGAAGCAATTCTGCAATCGCCTTACCTGTGTGTAGGAAGAGGTATCGACATGGGTGTATGGTTAACAATATTGGCATTAATATTGTTTCTTGGATTTGGAACAGCTGTAGTAGTTTGTATTACAGCAATCAAAAAAAAGGAAGACATAATTATTGCGAGCAGAATACATCATAAATTAAAAATTTACGAAGTGATTTATGCCAATCTGGGATTGGTTTTATTTGGCGTGCTCTTATATTTTCACTGGTATGTGTTTGTTCCGGCAGATTTGGCATTTGTGCTGTTTATTGTCTTATCAACAAGAATCGGAAGCGGCATCACAAATGAGGGTGCCCTTGTAGGAACAACATTTATTGACTGGGAATTTATGAAAAGCTATAAGCTTGTGGATGATGAAAATGACTCTAATATTGTCACATTAAAGATAAGGGCAAACAGAAAACAATATGTTCTCGTGTGCAACAGAAAAGACAGGGAAAAGATTAAGGAAATATTCAATAAAAATCGTGTTAAAGTTACTGCAACTGTTGACACGGTTGACTCTTAAATATATTATAGACGTAGTGTTTAAAAGCACGTATCACATCAATAAAATCTGTGATCGTTGCGGGAAACATTATAAGTATGTTCATATAAGGAGGAATATATTACAATGAAGCATTTAATAGATCCAACAGATTTGAGCGTTTCAGAAATCGATAGTATTCTTAATTTGGCTTTGGATATTATCGATGATAAAGATAAATACAGTGAGGCATGCAAGGGTAAAAAGCTTGCAACTTTATTCTTTGAACCAAGTACTAGAACGAGACTTAGCTTTGAAGCAGCTATGATGGAGTTAGGTGGTAATGTACTTGGTTTTTCTTCTGCCGATTCATCATCTGCCACAAAGGGTGAAAGCGTTGGTGATACAGTAAAGGTTGTAAGCTGTTATGCGGATATCATTGCCATGAGACATCCAAAGGAGGGTGCTCCGATGTACGGCGCCATGGTATCGGATGTCCCTGTAATAAATGCGGGAGATGGCGGTCACAATCATCCGACACAGACACTTACAGATTTGCTAACCATAAAGAGAGAAAAAGGAAGACTCGACAACTTTACAATAGGTTTATGCGGAGATTTGAAGTTTGGCAGAACTGTTCATTCTTTAATAAAGGCGTTATCACGATACGAAAATATAAAATTTATTCTTATTTCTCCAAAGGAACTCAGGGTACCGGAATATATAATTTCAGAAGTATTTGAAAAAAACAATATAGAATACAAAGAAGTAAGAACAATGGAAGAAGTAATGAGTGAGCTCGATATAATTTACATGACACGTGTTCAAAAAGAAAGATTCTTCAATGAAGCTGATTATGTAAGACTCAAGGATACTTATATACTTGATATGGACAAGCTGAAAACAGCGAAAAAGGATTTGTCCATACTTCATCCGCTTCCAAGAGTAAATGAAATATCCATTTCTGTAGATAATGATCCGAGAGCATGCTATTTCAGACAGGCGATGAACGGAAAATTTGTAAGAATGGCACTGATGTTAACGCTTCTTAAGGATAATAATTGTAAACTTAATTTACCTGAGGATAAATTGGCAAAGATCGGTAAAATGGGAGGTGCTGATTAATGAAAATTGACAGTATTCAAAATGGAATTGTATTAGATCACATTACAGCCGGAAGGGCACTTAGAGTTTATCATGACCTTGAGTTAGACAAATTGGATTGCAGCGTTGCTATTTTGCAAAATGTAAAAAGCAACAAGATGGGAAAGAAGGATATACTTAAGATTGACAAGGAATATGACATTAATCTCGATGTTCTCGGATATATAGATCCTAATATATCGGTAAGTATTATCAAGGACGGGCAGACAGTAGAAAAGAAAAAGCTGGCATTGCCACACAAGCTAATAAACATAAAAAAATGTAAAAATCCCAGATGTATTACATCAACAGAACAGGAAATTGCGCATATTTTTACATTGACTGATGAAGAAAATCGAATTTATAGATGCATATATTGTGAGGCAGATAAATAACATAGTCTATAGGCATATGAACAAATTAGTTTGCAATATTAGGTGCAATAACCAAATCTGACTGGTTATAATGTAGAATTTTTGCAAATGGAGTTTACTTTTTGGTCATATGTGTTATAATTTAAAGGATTATGTTGAATGACCTTTATTAATTAAGGTCGCAGAGGTGTGGAAATAATGGAAAAGTATGTTATAAAGGGTGGCGACATTCTCGAAGGAGAGGTTACCATAGCCGGAGCAAAGAATGCTGCGCTTGGTATACTTGCTGCTGCGGTATTGACAGATGAGGAATGTATAATTGAAAATGTTCCTTATGTTGAAGATACGAAAGTGCTCTTAAGGGCAATAGAATCCATAGGTGCAAAAGTAAAATACATAGATGAACACACAGTTTCCATTTGCGGAGGAACAATCGCAGATGATGAGGATTTGTGTGTAGATGATGAATTTATCAGAAAAATCAGAGCATCTTATTATATGTTGGGTTCTCTTTTAGGAAAGTTCAAGCATGCAAAGGTTGCTTTGCCGGGTGGTTGTGATATAGGACTTAGACCTATTGACCAGCACATCAAGGGCTTTGAGGCACTTGGTGCAGAGGTAAATATCATGGATGGTGGTAACATAGTTGCCAAAGCAGACAGACTTATCGGAAGTCATGTCTACATGGATGTTGTTACCGTTGGAGCAACAATTAATATAATGCTTGCCGCGGTGCTTGCTGAAGGCAAGACCACAATAGAAAATGCAGCTAAAGAG
>CALZHV010000076.1 GCA_945787485.1 uncultured Lachnospiraceae bacterium | reverse complement strand
AATATTCTTCAAAATGATAATTGTCTGCCTCGCATCCGTTTTTATCCTGTATTGAGCACAATTCAAAATCATGTGTAGATACTATTGTCATACAATAATCATCTGCAAGGCCTGTTATAACGCCCTTTGCCCCTACAATTCTGTCTGCCGAATTAGTTCCCTTAAAAATTTCATCGACAAGGCAAATCATAGGCTTTTTGTTTTCTTTATATACAGCCATTTCTTTTATTCTGAGAATTTCCGCATAGAATGTCGAAATTCCATTTGCAACATCATCTGTAACTCTCATGGATGTAAAGATTTTCATACGGCTTGCTCTTAATTTTTCTCCGCAAACCGGTCCGCCAACATATGCAAGAACAAGATTCATTGCAAGAGTTCTTAAAAATGTTGTCTTACCTGACATATTTGAGCCTGTAATAATCGTTATCCCCGAATCAATATTACAGCTGTTTGCAACTACCTTTTCAATTGGAATTAGCGGATGATAAATATTTTCACATTCAACAAAAACCGGTTTTTCTTCATCATCCGATATTTCTGACCAGTTTACAGCTCTTACTTTTCCGAGTGTGGAAAGACTAAGCAAAAATTCTATCTCGCCCACTGTTTTAAAGCTCTCTTTAACCTTTTTTCCGTATTTATTTTTCCACGACTGCACTATTCTTGCCAACTGATAATCCCAAAGGAAAAGACCGCTCAGCACCTGATGAACAACCGGATTAAAAGAAATGTTGTATGCCTGTGCTATCTTTTTTAACTCCGCAAAGGCCTTCATCACACCGTCATCACCACATATCAAGGACTTTTTTTCGCATAATAATTCGCTCTCAAAATGATGCTTTTCAAGTTCTGACATCATATCAATGTAGTCATCAATAGCATAGCTCATATTATATGCAGGATATATCGCTTCGGTTGTAACACTGTTGGTTATCCATGTAAAAGAAAGCAATACGACAAATCCCGCAAGAGGTAATCCATAATTTACAATTCCCAAAATCCATATTAATATAAGCACAATTTCAATTGCCGGTAATATATACGAAACAGCCTTTGCCCATCCCGGCAAAGCACCTTTTGTATCATCTTCACAATATTCTTCAAACTTATACGATGAAAACTTTTTTTTCTTCCCTTCAAGTCTTATTCCCGCTGATTCAAAGTCTATTGAAAAATCCCATTTATCAATCAGTTCCTTAACTGCTTCCTGCCTTTTTCTGATTGTTTCAGAATCAACATCACAAGACATACTAAGGGCTTGTGCCATAATATTTTTTCCATGCTCTGTATGGCACACCGTAATCATTTGGTAAAGCGAGTTTTCACCCAGTAAATCCACATCCTTCGATACTGTATCCTGTTCTTTTATATAATCAGCGCCATTGTCACTAAAGCTTCTCCACCCATCATCAAATCTTGCTATATACCTTTTTAAAACTGCCATCTTACTTTCAGCAAGCTTTCTGTTGACATCTACATTTTTATGAATGATTACAAGAACAACAAATAAAAGCAGAAATAGTCCCGCAACTATCCCTGCTAACATTATTTTGTCTTTTATATATATTATAAGTAATGCGATACCTGCCAAAAAAGAAATAACTCTGAGTGTAGAAATTGCTGAATATTTTTTTTCGAGAGCATTTTGTACACTTTCACATTCATTTATTAATTGATTAAATTTCTTTTTATTATCATCCATCTTCAATATTACTCCAAACAATTTTAGTTACTATTATTAATATCAATCTTTGTCCTTAATATGCATTACAATAGCAATTATGGCAAAAATAACACCAATTATAATACAACCTATGGCAAAATTTATTTTACTCATAAGCAACAATCCAACACCAACGGTTACCATCAGAATGGAACATGTCACCATATTTTTTACTACTTCATTCATGACTCAACCTCCAAGCATAATCATCATATAGAAATAGGATAACATAAAAACTTTTACTTATCAAACCATAAACTGTTAAAATACTGTTAAATTATTGCAATTTAGCGTTTTATGTATTAGAATATATTTTAATTTATGTAGCAAACTATATTAAAAAGGAGAATTTAAATGAAGAAAACTACAAAAGGTCTCTTGACAATCACAATAGCTGCTGCAGCAATCGGCGGATTGTGTTATATTTTCAAGGATCAAATCAAGGATTCAAAGGTTTACAAAGAAAATGATGTTGACGGCAAAATAAAGAAGGTTAAGACTACAATCAAATCAAAGATGCCTAAGGTATTCGATCGCGAGGAAGATTTTGTTGAAGAAGATGAGCTTTTCTTCGATGACAACATTTCAGATGAGCCAAGAGATTATGTATCTCTTGATCCTGAAGGCAGCGAGGTTGAAGCAAATTTTGAAGCAAATTCTGCAGAAACAGCTTCCGAAGATGATACAGCTAATAAAGACGATACAAAAGCTTCCGAAGAAGAGGAAGAAGTTCCTACAATCGAGATTTAAACAGTGTACACATCAAGATATAGGGAGTAAAACATCAAAAAAACAGCTATGGACTAAGTCCACAGCTGTTTTTTTGATACATACATTATTTCAAAATAAGCTTATTTATATCCTCATAAAATCCCGGATATGAAATTTCAACACATTCACTTCCTGTAATTTCAGTCTCTCCATCAGCATTTAATGCCGCTACAGCAAAGCTCATTGCCACACGATGGTCAAGCCTGCTGTCTATCACTGCGCCATGAAGTGTTTTTCCACCATGTATAATCATTCCGTCATCCGTTGCCTCTATATCAGCTCCCATAGCCTTTAGATTATTTACCATGACATCAATTCTGTTTGATTCTTTAACCTTTAACTCCTGTGCATCCTTTATGACAGTATCTCCCTGTGCAAAGCATGCCAGTATCGCAATTGCAGGAATCTCATCAATCAATGTAGGTACGATATCACCTCCGACAACACATCCCTTAAGATTTGATGTCTTTACGGTTATGTCAGCTGTAGGTTCTACAACGTCTCCTGATTTTACTTCAACTTTTATGTCAGCTCCCATCATTTCACACACCTTAATAATACCGTCTCTTGTTGGATTTACACCGACATTTTTAACTGTTACGCATGAATTAGGTGTAATAGCTGCTGCCACAATAAAATATGTTGCGGAAGAAATATCACCCGGAACCTCTACCTTTCTTGCAAATAATTCATCAGCAGGCTTTACAGTTACGGTTTTACCTTCAACTTTTATATCTACACCATACGCATCAAACATTAGCTCTGTGTGATTTCTGCTCACTGCCGGTTCTGTTACACTCGTTTCTTCATCAGCGTACAGTCCTGCAAAAAGGATTGCAGATTTTACCTGTGCGGAAGCCACCGGAGAATCGTAATGTATTCCCTTAAGTTTTCTTCCGTTTATCAAAAGAGGTGCACATCCGTTTTCAAGTTCACTCTTAATATCAGCCCCCATCATTTCAAGTGGTGTCATTATTCGTTTCATAGGACGTTTTTGAATGGATGCATCTCCGTTTACCCTGCACGCAAAATTCTGCGCAGCAAGTATACCTGACATAAGTCTTGTCGTCGTTCCGCTATTTCCAACATCTAAAGTGTCATCAGGTTTTTTAAGCCCGTGAAGTCCCTGCCCCTTTATGAGTACAACATCATTTTTATTCTCTATACATACTCCCATTTTTGAAAAGCATGCAATTGTCGAAAGACAATCTGCACCCTGCAAAAACCCTGTAACTTCTGTAGTTCCCTTTGCAAGAGAACCAAGCATTATACTTCTATGCGAAATTGATTTATCTCCCGGAACAGTTATTTCACCGGATAAACCTTTTACCTTTTTTAATATCATTTTACATATATAATCCAATTACCAAATTTGCCAACCGGATTTTTCCTTTCTCCCGTATTCATTCGGGTTTTACATGCAGTATTGTATTTATTTCACGTAATGTATTATAATACATTTATGCGATTAAGTCATTAATAAAATAGATGGAGAAAGAAACGCAAATAACAATAATCAATAAAATAATTATGTTATTTGCCAAGAGAGAAAAATCAATGGAACATACATTAAACACACTTAAAAGATTACTAAACACAGGTATAACTCAATATCACGTTGTCGAAGAAGTAAAGGATATCCTTACGGATAACGGATATACAATGCTTTCATTACAAGACACATGGAAGCTTGAAACTAACAAACGCTACTTCGTTTCACCGTTTCCTTCTTTTCTTGTCGGCTTTGTGGTCGGAAATGACTGTAGTAAGCTTAGAATTGCAGCAAGCCACACCGATTTTCCTATGCTTAAATTCAAATTTAATCACCAGTTCAAATCTAATGGATATATACAGGCAAACATCGAAGCTTATGGTGGTTTAATAAAAGAAAGCTGGTTTGACAGACCTCTTGGAGTGGCAGGAAAAATCGTATTAAAGGGCGAATCAGCCTTTTTCCCAAAGTCTGTTCTATTTGACTCAGACAAGCCGTTATTTATAATTCCAAGCCTTGCACCCCATTTAAAAAAGGATGCTCATACGATAGATGTCCAAAAGGAAATGATGCCAATATTATGTTGTGCACATGATATAAAAGGTGAAATATCAGAAAATATTTTACTTGATTATATTGCCGATAAATTAACCGTAAATGCAGATGAAATATTAGATTTTGATTTATATCTTTATATCGATGAACCTGTGCGTGAAATCGGATTGGGCGAAAGCTTCATATCAGCTCCTCGTATAGATAACATTTCTTCTGTTGCAGCAATAACAGATGCTCTTATTAATGACGCCGAAAAATCCGGTTTATCCGTGGGAGTATTTTATGACAATGAAGAAATAGGAAGTCGCTCAAAGCAGGGAGCAGACTGTATTTTATTAAAAGAAATCATAGATAAAATATATGAAAGCCTCGGAATGTCCCGCTCAAATATTCACAATGCTTTTTCAATATCCTGTGATGTTGCACACGGTTTTAATCCGAACTATCCTGAGGTTTATGATCCAACAAATAAGGCCATACCCGGTAATGGTATAGCCTTAAAATGCAGTGCTTCACAACGTTATGTAACAGACAGCGAAGCAAGTGCTGTAATCAAAGCATTATGTAATGAAAAGGAAATCAAATACCAACATATCGCAAATCGCTCTAACATAGCCGGCGGTCAGACATTAGGTCCGATAATGTCAACCTTCATTCCTGCAATGTCAGCTGATTTGGGAATTCCCGTACTTGCAATGCATTCAGCATGTGAATTGATGCACAAGGACGATTATATCGCACTTAAAGCCCTTGTTACAGAATATTTTAACTATTAGAGTAATTTAACTATTAGAGTAATTTAACTATTAGAATATTTTAATTATAATAGTTTACTATCAGATTGTTGTTAATTTAATATTGTTTTATTAAACGCTCAAGGTAATCCATAAATAAACCATTGTTTGCATTGTATATAATATCTTTTGCTTCATACGGCTTATCAGTTATGACACTGTCAACATCAAGTAATAGTATATCCTTTATATCTGATTCGTTGTTGATAGTCCATGCATAGATTACCTTTTTATTTTTATGAATACTCTCTACCATTGACTTACTTATGAATGCATGTTTTATGCTAAAGCCGTCAACATATTCCATTTCTCCAAGTTCACCGAATGCTACGGACATTATTCTTACAGTAAAAACATCAGGATTGTATTCTTTAACCTTCTTTAGCGAATCGTAATCTGCAGAGGCAATAATACATTCATCAAGGTAATCATATTCTTCAAGCAAAGCCAGTATGCCTTCAACATAATTGTTATCCGTTGACTCAGGCTTCAACTCAAGATTTAGCTTCACATTATTTGAAACAGCAAATTGTAAAACCTCCTCCAAAGTAGGAATCTGCTCTCCTTTATATTCATCCGAAAACCACGAACCGGCATCAAGTGTTTTTATATAATCAAACGTCACATCTCCGACATTCTTGTTTACGCCTGTTGTCCTTAACAGACTTTTATCATGCATGAGAATAAACTCACCATCCTTTGTCTGTCGGATATCCGTCTCGATTATATCTGCCTGGTTATCAAGTGCAAGCTGAAATGCAGCCATGGTGTTTTCCGGTGCATGCATTGAATCACCTCTGTGTGCAGTTACAAGAGAATGTGTAGGATACGCTATATCAAGTGACACTCTGTTTGTTTTAAGCAAAATCAGATATGCAACATTCGCTACAAGAGAAAGGCACAAAACAATAACCATGGCTTTTTTGCTGTAGTCTTTAATGTGTTTTTCTTTTTTTATTCGTCTTTTGCGTACCTCTTCAAATTCTGTATAATCGGTAATTTCATCGATTTCATAAAAGCAGGCACATATAAAAGAATATATTACCGGAGTAGATATCGTCGAAAAAAACATGTAAATTATTAAGAATACTACATGCAATACATTATTAAACACAAATACCGCAGTTTTGTAATCAACTATCTTCGAAATAACTCCGGCAAAGGTTGTAGCAAACAATGCTTCCAATGCAAGTAAAAGCAGCGTAAAAACAGCATTTATTATTGTAATTCCTATAAAAAGTTTGAGTTTATTGTAGTTATTATCTTTTCTTGACAATCTGGCAGCTTTTGTAAAGCTCGCATGATAAATCGTAAAATAATTAATGCTGTACAGTCTGGAAATTGAAATAAGGCAACACAATACATATAAGGCAATAATAATAACTATAAAAAATTTGTTATTAAGCATTACCTTTCTGAAAAATTCCGGAAACTTTATACCGGTCAGAGAACCTGATATCAAAATTGTATACGAATACGGAATAACAAACATTGCCATCAATATCATTCCGAAATTTCGTGGATTAATCAATCGTATAGTATTTCTAAGCGCTGCTACAAGAAGTAAGAAAGGAGATATTTTCTTTCCCCTTCTTGAATAATCCATGGCATATACGAGTCCTGAAACATTTATGATTACATATGCCGCAACTATAAGCAGGAGTATAAAAATGAAAAAATAAGTTGATGGCGCACGCATATATTTTGTGAAGTTACCTGCTGTCAAATATTTGATTCCCGAACATTTAACAGAAATGTTAAAAACACCATACATAATCGGAACCATAAAAGCCGATGCGAAAATTTTGAATATTATTTCAAAAACAACAATTGAACCAAAATTATACGCAAGCAATTTTCCTGCTTCTCTCATAGTTCTGTTTATTTTCATTTTTGTCCTCCCTTCTGTTAATTTTTGTTTTTTATATTATCATCATAGCATCACCGAAAGAGAAAAACCTGTATTTTTCTTCAACAGCGACATTATATGCCTTTAATATTTCCTCTCTGTCATACAATGCCGAAACAAGCATAAGAAGCGTTGATTCCGGCAAATGGAAATTTGTTATAAGGCAGTCAACAAGCTTAAATTTATATCCCGGATAGATAAATATATCTGTCCAGCCGCTACATGGATTTATTGTTCCATCTGCTTTTGCCGCAGTTTCTAATGTCCTTGTGCTTGTAGTGCCGACAGATATTACACGTCCACCGTTTTTCTTTGTTTCATTAATTATATTGCATGCTTCTTCATCAATCATATAAAACTCACTGTGCATATGATGTTCAGTTATATTTTCGACCTTTACCGGTCTGAATGTTCCAAGACCAACGTGAAGAGTAACCCTTGCAATCTTAATACCCTTTTGTTCTAACTCCAAAAGCAATTCCTTTGTAAAATGAAGTCCCGCTGTCGGAGCCGCAGCAGAGCCTGTATTTTTTGCATATACGGTCTGATATCTGTCCTTATCTTCCAGTTTATGTGTTATATATGGTGGCAACGGCATCTGCCCAAGTTCATCAAGTATTTCCTCAAATATGCCTTCATATTCAAATTTTATTAATCTGTTACCTTCTTCAACAACATCCGTTACTTCTCCCACAAGCTTTCCGTCTCCAAAGCTTATCCTTGCTCCGGGTCTGGCCTTCTTGCCCGGTTTTACCAACGTTTCCCAAGTTTTATCATCTATACGTTTTAACAGGAGCACCTCAATAGATGCCCCTGTTCCTTCTTTTTCGCCCATGAGTCTCGCAGGTATAACCTTTGTATCATTAATTACAAGGCAGTCTCCCGGATTTATATAATCAATAATATCTCCGAAATGTCTGTGCTCTATACTATTATTTTTTCTGTTTAATACCATAAGACGCGAGTCACTTCGTTTTTGTAACGGATCTTGTGCTATAAGCTCTTCAGGAAGTTCGTAACTAAAATCTTTAAGACTTAGCATTATACCCTCCAATTATCCACGAAGCTCTATACCAAGCTTATTTATTTCTTTTACTATCTTGTCAGTTATTGATGTAACATCCGAATCAACAAGGTTTCTGTCCTTAGCTCTGAAAGTCATTGTATAAGCAACCGACTTCTTACCATGTGCAACCTGTTCTCCTTCGTAAACGTCAAACAGCTTGTATGACTCAAGAAGCTTTCCACCGCACTTCTTTATGATTTTTTCAATTTGTCCGACAAATATAGTCTTGTCCATTACCATACTAAGGTCTCTTGTAATACCCGGATACTTAGCAATGCCTTCATACTTACGGTCAAAGGTTGAAAGCATTGTAACTGTTTCCATATCAAGCACGGCAATATAAACCTCTGTTTTGAAATTGTAGTTGTCTGCTGCTTCCGGATGAAGCTGTCCTATATATCCTATATCAAGCTTACCTTTCTTAATTGCAGCCTGTCTGCCCGGATGAAGGAACGGATGCTCGGTTGTTGGTTCATATGAAACATCATTTCCGAATCCAAGCTTGTCAAACAACTCTTCAACAACACCCTTGAGGTCGAAGAAATCTCCCTTTCCGTACATACCCATTGTAAGCTTTAACTTCTCATCCGGAAGTTCTGTAAGCGGTAAAGCCTTTGGAATATATACGTTTGCAATTTCATATAATCTTGCATCTTTATTTCTTCTGTTGAAGTTTGTGGAAAGTGATGTCAAAATTCCATTTAAAGGAAGGGTTCTCATTATTGAAAAATCTTCACCAAGTGGGTTAGATATTTCAATCGCTTTCCTGTAATCTGATTCCGCAGGTATAAGAAGCTTATCAAATACCTTTGGACTTTCAAATGAATAGCACATTCCACCTGAAAAACCATTGCCCTCACAAATTGTTCTGGCAATATCATTTATTCTCTCTGCGTAGCTCTTCTTACCGGCAGTAGCTTCTCCGTGCGGAAGTGTTGTAGGAATGTTGTCATATCCGTAAAATCTTGCTACTTCTTCTGCCAAATCAGCCATACATTTAAGGTCCTGACGGAATGTAGGTATTGTTATAAGATTTGTATTCTTATCATAAACAAGGTCAAGTCTTGTAAAATATTCAAGCATCTGCTCAGGTGCAACATCTGTTCCGAGAAGCTTATTCATTCTGTCAGGTTCAAACGGAAGCTTTCTTTCCACAACAGGTTCAGGATAAATATCAATTACTCCGTCAACAACCTTACCACAGCCAAATTCCTCGATAAGCTGACA